>JAHBAO020000002.1 GCA_018500065.2 Octadecabacter sp.
CTGTTACGTCGACTGTTGCTGTGTCTGTGCCGCCATTGCCGTCATCTACAGTGTAGGTGATGGTTGTGGTGCCGTTGAAGTTTTCGTCCGGTGTGAAGGTGAGTGTGCCATCAGGGTTGATGGTGACTTCACCGTCCGGAGACGTCGCGTTTGTGACCGTCAGATCGTCGCCGTCAACATCCGTGTCGTTGCCCAGCACGTCGATGGTGACTGGTGTGTCTTCATCGGTTTCGGCTGTGTCATCATTCGCAACCGGATCATCATTCACAGGGTTCACAGTGACGTTAACGGTCGCCGTGTCGGTGCCGCCATTGCCGTCATCTACCGTATAAGTGATCGTTGTTTCGCCGTTAAAGTTGTCATTTGGCTCGAATGTGATCGTGCCATCTGGATTGATGGTTACAGTCCCGTCGGGGGATGTCGCATTCGTCACAGACAGATTGTCACCATTCGGGTCCGTGTCGTTGCCCAGAACATTGATATCGACAGAACCGTCTTCATCGACAGTTGCAGTGTCATCCTGTGCGTCTGGGCCACGGTTGATTTCATCACCGATGATTGCTTCGATGTCAGGGAACGCCAGTGTCTCACCCGTCGGGTTGCCGTGAGCGTCAACGAACACAACTGTGCCGTTTATGCCGTTGCCGTTACCGCCCGTTGTTGTGTCAGACACAACATGGTCGAGGAAGTATGGCCCCTGGCCTGTCAGGTCGAGAACATCGTGGTCGGACCCCGTTGCGCCACCGTCGACAGTGTCGCCAGCGCCGCCGAGGATCAGGTCGGACCCTTCGCCACCTTCCAGAAGGTCAGCGCCGTCGCCGCCGTTCAGTGTGTCGTCGCCGTCTTCACCGAACAGCATATCGTTGCCAGCACCGCCGGACAGCATGTCGTTGCCGTCCTGACCGTGGATCCAATCGTTGCCGTCGCCACCTTCTGCCGTGTCGTTGCCAGTGCCCATCCAGATTTCATCGTCACCAGCACCGCCAAAGCCCTGGTCGTTGCCAGAGTCGCCGACGATCACATCGCGGCCTTCGCCACCATAAATCTCGTCGTCGCCAGCGCCGCCAAAAAGACCTTTGTCGTTGAAACCGTCATCGCCAGCACCGCCTTCGATAAGGTCATTGCCAGCACCGCCTTCAATGCGGTCAGCGCCATCGCCACCGTGAAGGTTGTCGTTGCCTGCGCCGCCATAGATCGTGTCCATGTCCGCGCCGCCGAATGCTGCATCATCGCCTGCGCCACCAAAAATGGTGTCCATGCCTGCATCGCCTACCAGATGGTCGTGGCCATCGTCACCTTGCAAGGTATCGTTGCCAGTGCCGCCAAAAATCAGGTCGTCGCCACCCTTACCAGCAATGATGTCATCGCCCGCGTCGCCAAACAGCTCGTCATTGCCGTCCGGTCCCTGCGTTACGACCGTCCCGATCGTGTTGAATGTTACGTCCGTCACATGGACGATCTGGTCCGTTCTGCCACCATTGTCATAATCAATTACGATAGACGCGATTGGGCCAGCAACATTTACAAGGATGGAACCCTGCGCAACAGCAGATGTGACACCGGCATTGTGCTCGATATTCCCAATCGCTGTGTTGCCATTGATGATCTGATCGCCTGTTTCAGACGTAATCGTTACGGCGACTTCAACGCCATGTTCGTCGTAAGCGCGAATTGTAAGGCGGTCTGTGTGTGTGTCACCTGCGTCGGTTGCAAGATCAACGTCGTTGATACGGAACGCGACGTTCTGAACTTCGTTCTCATACGCCCCATTCGTGGACGAGAATGTCAGCCTTGTCTCGGACGTGTTGTCCCAGCCACCTTCGCCGCCCTCACCAAAAAGTTTCAGGCTGGAGTCGCTGTCAAAGCCTTCGCCAGCTTCAGTATAAACAGTGTCGTTTGAAATGTTGGCCATTGCCCATTCATCTTGAGCGTGAAAGCCGATGTGTACGTTGATGCCTCCAGCGTCGTAGTTGACTGAATGACCAAGCTGCGTGCCGTCTGCTGCAACGTGATCCCATACAAGGGTCTTTGCATCGGAAGAGCCTGTGCCACCATTCGGGCCATCGCCGCAGATTTCATCGTTGCCAGTACCACCGTAAACAGTATCGTCACCGGAACCACCAATCATGCTGTCATCACCAGCATCGCCGTAAAGTGTGTCATCACCAGCATCGCCAGAAAAGAAATCATGGCCGTTCATACCTGCAAGGATGTCGTCGCCTTCACCACCAAACAGATCGTCGTTGCCCTCTTCACCAAAAAGCGTGTCATCGTCGTTACCGCCAAACACAACGTCATCGCCGTCGCCAGCCAGAATGAAGTCTTCGCCAGCTTCGCCGCTGATTACATCATGGCCTGTGCCACCATGAACTTCGTCATTTCCGTTGCCCGCAAGCACGATATCGTTGCCGCCAAATGCGTGAATCAGGTCATCATCACCGGTGTCACCCGCCAAAATCGCGTCGTGGTTATCGACCTTGTCGCCATCAGGATCACCAACGTACGCAACATCGATAACATCGTTACCCGCCGTACCTTCAACAGTACCATCCAACGTTTCAGCGATGCTGAATTTGATGTCACTCACGGCAACTGTTCCCGAGAAGAAGCTCTCTGGGCCATCGTCCAGAACGATCCAAAATGTCTTGAGAGGACCTGGGATATGGACATCAATGTCTTGAGCGCTGTTGTTCGCGCCTGGGCCAGGTCCGTTGGTTTGGGTACCAGTCACAACATTGCCAGTCGCGTGGTGAACGCCCGTCGCTTCGAAGTGGACTGGCACAGGATTGCCATGCGCATCCTTCGTCATGATTGTGATCTCGTCGAGACGGTCAACGTCCAGAACGGTGAATTTGATGTCGGTAACTTCTTTCGAGAATGTGATGTCGGCTGAGCTGTCGCGCATGACGTCCCAGTTCTTCAGCATGCCGTTCTCAACAAACCACTGGCTGCCCCGGACGTTTTCTGGAGTCGCCACACTAACATCAATCGCTCCATCCGGACCGTTGATTGTGTTGTTTCCGTCTACATTCGTATGCGACCAGTCGATTGTATAATCAGACATCGTTATTCCTATCTTACCCTAGAACCAGCCAACCCAGGCCGACCCATTGATGACACGCGTGTTCGAACTGGGATTAAGGCCCACAGTTCGACACAAACGCTGATCGCAAAATACGATCAAACTCTCATCCGCTTTGAAAAGGGTTAGACCCAATCTCGCAGACACCACTCGTTAGCCAAGACCTAAATCTTGACCCGGCTTCCCCAGTCAGCCGGAATGCCCCCCAGTTGGGCTTGATCTGGATACAGCCAGTTTTGTGTTCAAAAAAGCTAAAAATATCGCAATTAAGTTTTTTGACGCTTTGAGCAGCATCACAGACAGCGTCATAAGCACAGTTTACGTAACATTACTGAAACTGTTTGTTTCCAAGGCCGAAACAATCACAGGGTTTAACCCCTTGAAACGGGGTGGTTTGTGGCCAGTCGGTTCAATATTGCGCGATTACGCCTAAATCTTGAACAATTAACCAAAGGGGAGAATGGCCGTCATATTCCCCCACTCGCTGACTAACTTTTGGACAGTGCGCCAAATCAAGTGTTCACGAATACACACAAATCCCGAAAATTGTGGGGCTTTGTTTACGTTTCGATAACCTTGGCGATTCGGGGGATGTTCAGAATGTCGCATGCATCACCACGTTAAGTGGTACCGGTGGCCGGACTCGAACCGGCACGATGTCACCATCGGGGGATTTTGAATCCCCTGCGTCTACCATTCCGCCACACCGGCACACGCGACAGGGGGCGAATACCCCCCGTCTGGCGCGGCGTCAACGGCGATAAATCAAGTTTTAGTGGTTATTGGTCTCAAACGTATCACCAGACGCCAATTGCATGGTTTCATAACCGGTTCTGAACCAGCGCTAACGCTGATCAGACGTGCCATGCATGCTGATCAGACGTGCCATGCATAAAGAGATGTGGCTGCACACATCGGCCTCCGTCACGTCAACGCCGCTCGCGGTTTGCTCCGCGCCGTCAAGATCGACGAAACCCGAAGTATAGCCTAGCAAGCAAGATCAGCAGCCCGACACTCCCACCGATACCAGCGCTTTTGCGCGCGCCACCACCGCGGCTACGATGGCGGACTTCGATAATGCTGCTGTCGCGTCTGCCTTGCCATTTCGCCTGCACCGCTCCGGTATATAGTTGAGGTTGACCCTACAGCCTGTCTCTGGCCTAAGAAACCAAACAAATAAGAGCAGCATCACATGATCCGTCGACTTTATAACTGGACCCTGTCCCTCGCCCACTCTCCTTATGCGATTTGGGCGCTGGCCTGCGTGGCCTTTATTGAAAGTTCAGTCTTCCCGATCCCGCCCGATTTGCTGATGATCCCGATGATCATCGCCGCGCCGCGCCGCGCGTTCCTGATAGCTGGCGTTGCGACAGTGGCCTCTGTCCTTGGTGGCATGCTTGGCTATGGCATTGGCATGTTCGCCTTCGACTCCATTGGCCAACCTATTCTTGAAGCCCTTGGTAAGACTCATTCGATGGAAGAATTCAGCACACGCTTTAATGATATGGGCTTCTGGGCCGTGCTCGTCGCGGGCATCACACCCTTCCCGTATAAGGTCATCACGATCATGTCGGGCTTTACAGCAATGCCGATTGGCACCTTCGTGGTAACCTCCATCCTTGCCCGCGCCCTGCGCTTCTTCATCATCGCGACATTGCTTTGGAAGTTCGGCGAACCGATCCGCACCTTCATCGAAAAGCGCCTTGGACTCATGTTCACGCTCTTTTGCGTTGTGCTGGTCGGTGGCTTCTTCTTAGTGAAGTACCTATGAATATGACCAAATCAAACCTGATCGCCATTGCCGCTTTCGGCAGCTTCGCCCTCCTCAGTGGCGCTTTCATTTTCCAAATGCTCGGCTACGCGCCTTGCCAGATGTGCCTATGGCAGCGCTACCCGCACGCCGCCGCCATTGTTATTGGTCTCTTGGCGCTGATCCTGACGCGGCTCCAAACCCACTTGGCACTTTTTGGCGCACTCGCAACACTCATAACCGGCGCCATCGGCGTCTATCACACAGGGGTCGAACGCGACTGGTGGGAAGGCCCGACAAGCTGCACAGGTGGCGGTGCGTTAAATCTGTCAGATCCACTCAGCACTGACATCGCCCCAATCGTCATGTGTGATGATGTGGTCTGGTCCCTCATGGGGCTTTCAATGGCGTCCTATAACGCCCTGATCTCATTCGCTTTGATGGGCCTGTGGATCGCCGCCGCCCGCCGCTAACGCCTTATGTTCTTCCGCTTTGCCTTTGTTTCATAAATATCCCGGGGTCCTAGGGGCTGGCCCCTAGCCCGCCCTCACCGCCCTGCGCGCCGCGTCGACAAAAGCAAACTGGTCTCAGACCGTGTAACGCCATCCATCCGCCGAATGCGAAACAACACGCCGTCCAAGGCATCCAGCGTGTCGGTGCCAATCTCCACAATCAAATCCCAGGTTCCATTAGTGGAATGCACGGCCTGCACCTCGACCATGCCCGACAGCGCACGCATGACTTTCTCGGTCCCGCGCCCTTCGATCCCCAGCATCATCAAACCACGGACACTGTGTGCTGCCACATCCGCCCGCGTTTGCACCGTAAAGCCGGCTATCTCGCCGCTTTCCCGCAACCGATCCATCCGCGCCTTAACGGTGGCGCGTGTCACACCAAGATCAGCACTCAGGTCCGACACCGCCGCGCGCCCGTCTCGCTTCAACGCTTGCACCAGTCGACTGTCCAATTCGTCCATTTAAGTTGTCCATTTTGATCAATAGCCACTCAAATAGAACAATGCGCTCTCTTTCCCGATACATCAAGCCCCGCCAATATAGACCAAATCATTTCTGGAGCCCCTTATGACCCCACAAGATATCCTCCTCATCGGCGCGCCCGTGGACAGTGGCAAAGACCGCAAAGGCTGCATTATGGGCCCTGACGCTTTGCGCACCGCGCGCCTTGCAGAAACTTTGATCGAGCTGGGCCACAGCGTTTCCGACTGGGGCAACCTCACCGCTGAGGTCACCGGCATCGCAGAGCACGACCACCTTATCGCCCTGCCTCAAACCGTCGGCTGGACGCGCACATTGCAAAAAGCGGCACACGACGCAGCGTCAAAAGGTTTGCCCGTTTTCTTAGGCGGCGATCATTCCCTCGCGCTTGGCACGGTCACGGGCATCGCCGATCGCGCGGCGGCAATTGGTCGGCCCCTCTTTGTCCTCTGGCTCGACGCCCACAGCGACTTCCACACGCCGCAATCCACCGAAAGCGGAAATCTACACGGCACGCCAACCGCCTATTTCACCGGTCAACCCGGCTTTGACGCCTTCCCACCCGTCAACAATCCTGTCCCTACGGCGAACGTCTGCATGATTGGCCTACGGTCCGTTGATCCCGCCGAACACGCGGCCCTTGCCAAAACCGACATCGAGATCGCCGACATGCGCGCCATTGACGAAGGCGGTATTCGCGCGCCCTTGGCCGAATTCCTCACCAAGGTTGAGGCCGCCAATGGTCTGCTACACGTCTCGCTTGATGTCGATTTTCTCGACCCTGACATCGCCCCTGCCGTCGGCACGACGGTTCCTGGCGGCGCTACCCTGCGTGAAGCCCACCTCGTGATGGAAATGCTCCACGACAGCCAACGGGTTACTTCGCTCGATCTGGTCGAACTCAACCCGTTCATGGATGAACGCGGCAAAACCGCCTCTCTCATAGTTGATCTCACAGCCTCTCTCATGGGCCGCCGCGTCTTTGACCGTCCAACGCGCGCATTTGTTTAAGGAACCTGTCATGCAAACTCCCTCCAAACTCGCCCTTGTCCCCTTCGTTTCTGTTGAAAACATGATGCGTCTGGTCAACGCCAATGGGCTCTCAGCGATGCTCATCCGCATTGCAGACACCATCGAAGCTGACTTTCTGCGCTGGGACGACTTCGACAAAACTCCGCGCGTCGCCTCCCATTCTGACGTTGGTGTCATTGAACTTATGCCCACCTCAGACGGCGACCTTTACGGTTTCAAATATGTTAACGGCCACCCGAAAAACACAGCCGAGGGCTTGCAGACCGTCACCGCTTTTGGCCTTCTTGCCGATGTGCACTCCGGCTATCCGGTCCTCCTGTCGGAAATGACGCTCCTCACGGCCCTACGCACCGCCGCGATGTCCGCACTCGCCGCCAAACACCTTGCCCCGAAAAGCGCCACAACAATGGCCATGATCGGCAACGGCGCGCAATCAGAATTCCAATGTCGTGCGTTTCAGGCCATCTGTGGCATCACCCATGTCCGCCTGTACGACACAGATCCTGCCGCAACACGGAAATGTGCAAATAACCTTGAAAACAGCGGCTTATACGTCACGATCTGTAAAACTGCCGAGGACGCCGTGACAGGCGCGCAAATCATAACGACCTGCACAGCAGACAAACAAAACGCCACCGTGCTCACCGACAACATGGTCGGCGCAGGCGTCCATATCAACGCAATTGGCGGCGATTGCCCTGGCAAAACCGAACTGCATTCAGACATCCTGCACCGCTCCTCTATCTTCGTGGAATACCCACCACAAACCCGCATTGAAGGCGAAATCCAAGCCCTCGCCGCAGACTATCCTGTCCTTGAACTTCATGAAGTCTTTTCTGGCAAAACCACGGGCCGCACGGACGACAAACAAATCACCTTGTTCGATTCAGTTGGCTTCGCGATCGAAGACTTCTCCGCCCTGCGCTGCATCAAAGACGCGATTAAGGGGACGGATTTTTACATCGATCTGGACATGCTCGCAGACCCAGACGACCCCCGCGATCTATACGGCATGCTCAACCGCGCCAAATAGCGCCCGTCTTTGCCTTTGCCTTTGTTTTAAAAATATCCCACGGGGGACGCGAAGCGCGGGGTAAGGCCCCAGACTTGGGGGTGTGAAACCCCCAGCGGACCGGAATTGCGGACGGGTTAATCGCCAAAGCTCAGGCGTATTGGACGGTAATTTCGACTGTCAGGCGTTGCACCACCCCTAGCCTCTGATATAGATTGAACCAACAATATATAGAGGGACCGAGTCAGCTCGGTCAGGCAGGCGAACGACATGAACGACACACCAGAAACTCCTGAAAACGAAGAAGAAAACTCTGGCGATACCATGCCTGTTCGCATGCACCATGACGGCCCGTCGATTTCCATCACCTCAGAGATGAAAACCTCTTACCTCGATTACGCCATGTCGGTCATCGTTTCGCGCGCGATTCCGGACCTTCGGGATGGGTTAAAACCTGTTCACCGTCGCATTATTTATTCGATGTATGAAAAGGGGATCACCCACGACAAATCCTACCGTAAGTCAGCGAAATCTGTCGGCGATGTGATGGGTTCGTATCACCCGCATGGTGACAGCGCGATTTATGACGCTTTGGTGCGTATGGCGCAGGATTTTTCTATGTCGCTGCCGCTGATTGATGGTCAGGGTAACTTCGGTTCGATGGACGGTGATGGCGCGGCTGCGATGCGCTACACGGAATCCCGCCTTGCTAAGGTCGCGTCGTTCATGACCGGTGACATCGACAAAGACACCGTTGATTTCATCGACAACTACGACGGCAAAGAGCGCGAGCCTTCCGTTCTTCCGGCCCGCTTCCCGAACATGCTGGTCAACGGCGCTGGCGGTATTGCGGTCGGTATGGCCACCAACATTCCGCCCCACAACTTGGGCGAGGTTATCGACGCGACGCTAGCGTTGATTGACGAACCTGACCTGACGTCTGAACAGCTGATTGACCACATCCCCGGCCCTGATTTCCCGACGGGCGGCGTCATGCTGGGCCGTTCCGGGGCGCGCAAAGCCTATCTTGAAGGGCGCGGATCCGTTGTTATTCGCTGTAAAACCAAGGTTGAGGAGATCCGCAAGGACCGTTGGGCGATCATAATTGATGAAATCCCTTACCAGACCAACAAAGCGACGATGATTGAACGCATCGCAGAAGCGGCGCGTGACAAAAAGATCGAAGGCATCGCCCACGTACAAGACGAATCTGACCGCAACGGCGTGCGCGTGGTTGTTGAGCTTAAGCGTGATGCCACCGCCGAAGTCGTGCTGAACCAATTGTTCCGCTTTACGCCGATGCAAACCAGCTTTGGTTGCAACATGCTGGCGCTGAATGGTGGCCGCCCTGAAACCCTGACGCTGCGCCGCTTCCTGACATCATTCTTGGATTTCCGCGAAGATGTCGTCATCCGCCGCACCGCGTTTGAACTGAACAAAGCCCGCGACCGCGCCCATGTTTTGTGTGGACTGGCTGTGGCTGTGTCCAACGTTGACGAAGTCGTCGCCACGATCCGCGCCTCTGCGGATGCGCCTGCTGCGCGTGTCGCCTTGATGGATCGCCGCTGGCCCGCACAGGAAATCCTGCCATTCATCGCGCTGATTGATGATCCGACCCATACGGCCAATGACGACGGCACCTATAACCTGTCCGAAATTCAGGCCCGCGCCATTCTTGAATTGCGCCTGCAGCGTTTGACCCAGATCGGCGTCAAAGAAGTCACGGATGAGCTGGAAGAGCTTGCTGGCAAGATCAAAGAATACCTCGCGATCCTGTCGTCCCGCGAACGCATCATGGATATTATCCGCGATGAACTGACCGAAGTGAAAAGCCAATTCGCTGTGCCACGTCGCACGGAAATCGTCGACTGGTCCGGCGACATGGAAGACGAAGACCTTATTGAATCCCAAGACATGGTCGTAACGGTCACGGAATCCGGCTACATCAAACGCACAGCACTAGCCGACTTCCGCGCGCAAAAGCGTGGCGGCAAAGGTGTGTCTGGTGGTGGGCTGAAAGAAGACGACGTTGTCACGACATTGTTTGTCGCCAACACCCACACACAACTGTTGTTCTTCACGACGGACGGCATGGTTTACAAGCTTAAGACATGGCGCCTGCCGCAAGGCTCGCGTACGTCCAAAGGTAAGGCCATCGTCAACATCCTGCCGATCCCGACAGGTGTTTCGATTGCTGCCATCATGCCGGTGGACCGCGACGAAAAAGACTGGGACGATCTTCAGATCGTATTCGCGACCTCTGCGGGCACCGTGCGCCGCAACAAGCTGTCCGATTTCACCAACGTCATGCGCAACGGCAAGATCGCGATGAAATTTGAGGGCGAGAATGAAGGCGTGCAGCTGATCAACGCCCGCATCTGTTCTGATGATGACGATGTGATGCTGGTCACCAACTCTGGTCGCGCGATCCGCTTTCCGTGTACCGATGTGCGGGTGTTTAACTCCCGCGCGTCCCTTGGTGTGCGCGGCATCAAACTTAAGGGCGACGATGAAATCGTCTCTATGTCTGTGATCCGCCACTTCGACGCGGAAGCCTCCGAGCGCACGGCCTACCTCAAAATGCGCCGTGCAATGGCGGGCTTGGCGGATGACGCCGAAGTCGAGGACGAAGAAGAACCAGCGGGCGACATCACCACCGAACGCTATGCTGAAATGTCGGCGGCCGAGAACCTGATCCTGACGATCACCGCTGGCGGCTCTGGTAAGCTCAGTTCTAGCCACGACTACCCTGTGCGTGGACGTGGCGGCATGGGTGTTACGGCGATGGACAAGGCCATGCGAGGGGGCGAAATCGTCGCGTCCTTCCCTGTGGAAATGGATGACCAAATCATGTTGGCCACATCCAAAGGCCAATCCATCCGTGTTCCGGTTGAGGGCATCTCGTTCCGTAGCCGGTCTGCTGGCGGGGTGAAGGTGTTTAATACAGGTAAGAACGAAGTTGTCGTGTCCGTGGCTTACATCGCGGATCAGGCGGATGAAGAAGAAAACGATGGTGGTAATGCACCCGAGGCGTAAGCTTCGGGTCGTTAACCGCCCTACCATTAACCCTCTGTTATCATTTGTATTTAATTAACCATAGGGTTTCGTTACGACCTTCGCATGGCACTTTCGCCGCTATTCGGAGCCTTCATCATGTTTACACGCTTCCTGTCACTCGTCCTGCCACTCGCCTTTGCCGCCAGCACAGTTCATGCCCAAGATAGCCTTGGAATTCAGGGACTACAGGCAAGCCTGAGTTATGGAACAACGGACGCAGGGCAAACTGTGAGTGCTGGTTTTGTTAAGCTGGATGTGGACATCACCCAAGTGCATGGTTTGCAGCTTGACCTCGGCCTGACCGACGGCGGCAATGCCCTGACAGGACAGTTGGGCGCGCATCTTTATATGCGGCCCGTGCAAAACCAAAAATACGGGTTCTTTGCTGCGATTTCGGATATGGATGGTGAAGCTATTCAATATCTGTCTGCGGGGGTCCAAGGCCGCATCGGGTTGTCTGATCAAGTGGCCGCCGACTTGCACCTTGGTGTTGGCGGTACAACTGGGATGGGCGGAACATCTGCTGATCAATGGGATTATGTATTTGCTGGCGGCGGGATTATCTATGCGTTGAACCAACACACCACACTGGACGCGCGCATTGACGTGGCCGAACTTGATGAGTTGACGTTTCGCGCAGTCGGCGTCGACAGCAGCCTGCGGGTATCTCGTCGGTTGAACACCTCTAACTTTGCGGTTTTCGGCGAAGCCCGCCACAGCGCCCTTTATGGTACCGATGCCCAATCCCCGATCACATCATTGCAAGTCGGGGTCACAATGGATCTCGGGCGCTCTTCGCAAACGCTCATGGATCGCCCATTTGAAATGCCAAATCCGTTTGACCAGCTTGTCCAACGCGGGATTGTGATGTCGTTCTAAGGCGCAGTGCCCTTTCGACAGTTCATCTGGGCAAAACGGACCTTTTCATTGGCCCGCTGACCCCCTATCCCCTTGGTTATGACAGATACATTGCACATCATCGGCGGCGGAATGGCCGGATCTGAAGCAGCTTGGCAAGCAGCCAATCTCGGCCAAAAGGTCGTCATCCACGAAATGCGCCCGAAGGTGGAAACCTTTGCCCACCGCACGGGCAATCTGGCAGAAATGGTGTGCTCAAACTCTTTCCGCTCTGATGATGATGAACAAAACGCCGTTGGCCTGCTGCATTGGGAAATGCGCGCTGCTGGCGGGATCATCATGACAACGGCGGATCAGCACAAACTGCCCGCTGGTGGCGCTTTGGCCGTGGACCGTGACCCGTTCGCCGAGACTGTGACAGCGACATTAACATCGCATCCTAACATATCGGTTTCATACGAGGAAATTGATGCGTTACCTGACGACGGGCAATGGATTATCGCAACCGGCCCGCTGACATCCGGCAAGCTCGCCGACGCTATTGCCGCAGAAACTGGTGCCGAAGCCTTGGCGTTTTTCGACGCGATTGCGCCGATCATTTATCACGACAGCATCGACATGAGCAAAGCGTGGATGCAATCGCGTTATGACAAGGGCGAGACCGAAGAAGAGCGTACCGCCTACCTCAACTGTCCGATGACAAAAGAAGACTATGAAGGCTTTATTGACGCCTTGCTTGCTGCCGAAAAAACAGAATTTAAAGAAGGCGAAACAGCGGGTTATTTCGATGGCTGCTTACCAATTGAGGTCATGGCCGAACGTGGTCGTGAGACCCTGCGCTTTGGTCCGATGAAGCCTGTTGGCCTGACAAATGAGCATGATCCGCAAAACAAAGCCTATGCGGTCGTTCAGCTGCGCCGCGACAATGCGTTGGGAACGCTTTACAACATCGTCGGGTTTCAAACCAAAATGAAGTACGGCGCGCAAGTTGATGTTTTGAAACGCATTCCAGGGCTTGAAAATGCGAACTTTGCACGCCTTGGCGGCATTCACCGCAACACATTCTTAAATTCACCGACCTTGCTGGATGATCAGATGCGTCTGAAATCCAAGCCGAACATCCGCTTCGCGGGTCAGATCACAGGCGTTGAAGGCTACGTCGAAAGCGCCGCAATGGGCCTTCTGGCTGGCCGTCTGGCCGCGGCGGATATGCGCGGTGAGGCCCTTGGGGCCGTGCCGAACACGACGGCTACTGGTGCCCTCGTGACGCATATCACGGGGGGCGCTGACGCAAAAACCTTCCAGCCGATGAATGTCAATTTCGGGCTTTTTCCGCCTGTTGAGGGCCTCAAATCAGGCCGTCGCGGCCGAAAAGACCGCTATAAGGCGTACACGGATCGCGCCAAAATCGACTGGCAGGCGTGGCTCAAATAATCCGCTCTGGACGCAGCCCACTTGGCGCGTTTAGGCTGGCTTTATGGTCGATGACAAAACGATAGCAAAGATTTGGGCGCCGCGCAGCGTGCGCGAAACCAGTGAGCTTTATGCGAATTGGGCAGACACCTATGAGGACGATGTCACCGCGATGGCATACGCCACACCCGACCGGATCGCCGATGCATTGCTTCTGCAAAACCCTGACCTAACCAAGCCGGTTCTTGATTTCGGATGTGGCACCGGTCTGTCCGGTATCGCCCTGAAGAAAAAGGGGTTTTTTATAATCGATGGCACAGATATTTCGCCAGAAATGCTTGTTCATGCCAAAGAAAAATCCGGCCCCGATGGTCCACTGTATCGCAAACTTTGGCTCGGAGAGATTGGCGAAGTCGCCGCAAAACCCGGTGATTATGGCATTATCGTAGCGACGGGTGTGATTTCACTCGGTGCGGCGCAACCTGAATTGCTTCAGGTACTTTTCGATGCACTTGCGCCCAGTGGTTTGCTCGCGTTCAGCTACAACGACCCCACGCTGCTGGACCACCGCTATCTGAGTGTTCTGAACGGGCTTCTTGCAGACGGGTCGGCCATTCAGGTGTTTCGAGAAAATGGTCCGCACCTTAGCGAAAAAGTCACGGGCTCTGACGTGATCGTCCTGCGCCGTACATGATCACCCGTTTCGCGCCGTCCCCGACCGGACCGCTACACCTTGGACATGCTTATTCTGCGCTGCTGGCCCATGATATGGCGGCAGAACACGGTGGGGAATTCCTGTTACGCATTGAAGATATTGATCAATCTCGCGCGCGCGCCGAATGGGAAGCACAAATTTATGACGACTTGCGCTGGTTGGGCCTTTGGTGGCCGGAACCTGTGATGCGCCAGTCAGAGCGGCGCGCCACATATCAAACCGCACTTCGACAGCTTTGGGATATGGGGCTTTTATATCCGTGCTCTTGCAATCGCCGTGACATCCGTGCGGCTGCGGCCGCGCCACAAGAAGGCGCGCCACTTCATGGCCCTGACGGTCTCATCTATCCTGGCACCTGTCGCGAAAAGCAGCGGCCTAATGAAATGCCAGATGCAGTGCTTCGGCTAAACATGCGATCCGCCGCACGACACATCAGTTTTTGGGACAGTGCGCCAACACGGAAGAAACACAGCTACACCGCTGACCTCTTGATCCAAACCATCGGCGATGTGGTTCTTGCCCGCAAAGACATGGGCACGTCATATCATCTATCGGTTGTTCTTGATGATCATGCACAAGGGGTCACAGACGTCGTGCGTGGTATTGATCTTTTTGATGCAACGCCAATTCATGTCCTGCTTCAGGCCATTTTGGGACTAAAGACACCAACCTATCACCACCACGCTTTGATCCGTGATGATACCGGTAAACGCCTTGCTAAACGTGATGACGCGCGGGCCATTTCGAGATACCGCGAAGATGGCGCCACGCCCGACGACATCCGCGCGATGGTTGGGCTTTAGCGTTCGGGCGCCATCAATTCAATTTCGTCGCCGTCCACAACGGAGGTGTAGAAACAAACGCGACGGTTGGTGTGACACGCCGCCCCTGTTTGGCGCACAATCGCCAACAGGCAGTCACGGTCACAATCCAGCCGCAAATCCACCAGTTCCTGCGTGTGGCCCGAGGTTTCGCCCTTGATCCAGAACGCCTGACGCGAGCGCGACCAATAGGTGACGCGTTTGGTCGTTAAGGTCTGGGCAACTGCATCTGCGTTCATCCACGCCATCATCAGCACCTCTCCGGTGCCGTCCTGTTGCGCGATACACGGGATCAAACCATTGGAATCATAGGTCAATGTTGATGGATCGAAAGACATCACTGGTTTTCCTTTGGCAAGTTGGCTACGCGGGCTTATCTATGGAGAACACGCGCGGAAAGTAAACCTATGTCCACCGATACCGACCTGATCAAACTCTACTCGACCCGCATTCTCGGGTTGGCGGCGGATATTCCGCATCGCACGCGGCTGGACGCACCTGATGGCACGGCCAAGCGGCGCTCGCCGCTGTGTGGGTCTACTGTGACGGTGGATGTAATGCTTGAGGACGGCAAGATTGCGGCCTTTGGGCAGGACGTGAAAGCCTGTGCGTTGGGGCAAGGGTCTGCTGCGGTGGTTGGCCAGAACATCATTGGTCGCACCCAAGTCGAAGTGCAGCAGGGTCGCGACCAGCTATTTGCGATGCTCACATCAGGTGGGCCAACGCCGGATGCGCCGTTTGATGGCCTTGCGGTGCTTGGGCCTGCATCCGAATATAAGAACCGCCATGCGTCTATCCTGTTGGCGTTTGATGCGACGCTCGACGCCTTTGCCGACGCATCATCAGCCTAACACCCTACCCTAAAAAGAAAAAACCGCCACTTTCCGGGACAGCGGAAAGTGGCGGCAGATATGCGTTTCGTGTGGGACCGGCGTGTTAACGAGAAAGGCAGGCTCTCGATTGGTCAGTGACAGGCAGTGTCGGACATTAACAGATCGTAACTTGGGACAGGTGATCTGGGATGCCGGCACGAAACGCGAAGGTAGACAGACAGGTATTAGATAACGCTCGGCAGGCTCAGGGCCGCAACAAGCATCACAACAAGGGCCGCCATGCCGATCGCATCCGCGATGATCGTGTCAGATGACCGAACAAATACGCTTTTGATTTCTTTCGCCATGTTGCTACTCCTCAGTGATGTTCTTTTGTTGCCTCTTTGTTCTCATTAAGTGAACGTTAAGGCAAGAACTTTTTGAGAACAAAAGTGAACAAAATGTTCGAGCGCTGCCTAACCAACTGAAATTAAACGAATAGCCCTGTCTTGTTCCATGAGCCATAAAAGCGTCCGCGCGGCTGTTCCGCGCTCGGATTCCAGCTTTGGATCATCCAAAAGCAATTTTCGGGCGTCAGATTGCGCCAAAGCCATCAGCGCGGTTTGACGTTCCAGATCGGCAATTCGAAACCTTGGCAGCCCCGACTGTGCCGTGCCAATGACATCACCTGCTCCTCGCATTGCGAGGTCTTCTTCGGAAATGCGAAACCCGTCTTCGGTTTCGCGCATGATCTCTAGGCGTTGACGCCCGCTTTCAGACAGCGGCGCTTGGTACATCAACAAGCATGTGGACTTGGCGGACCCGCGCCCGACCCGCCCGCGCAACTGGTGAAGCTGCGCAAGACCGAAGCTTTCGGCGCGTTCAATCACCATAATCGACGCGTTGGGAACGTTCACTCCGACCTCGATCACGGTTGTCGCGACCAACACTTTAGTCTGACCGCTTACAAAATCACGCATCGCCGCGTCTTTGTCGCAGGGGGGCATTTGCCCGTGCACCAAACCAACAACACCCTCGCCCAAGGCCGCCCGCAGCCGTTTGAAGCGTTCCTCGGCGGCGGTTTTGTCGCTCACCTCGGATTCTTCAACCAAGGGGCACACCCAATAGCACTGCCGCCCTTCGGCCACCGCCGCGCGAAGGCGGTCCACCACCGCATCCATCTTTGACGTTGCGACCAAGGCGGTCGTCACTGGGCTGCGGCCTGGTGGCTTTTCATCCAACACACTGACGTCCATGTCGCCATATTGCGCCAAGGCCAATGAGCGTGGGATCGGCGTGGCCGTCATCACCAACACATCAACCGCAGCGCCCTTGGCACCAAGTTCCATGCGCTGCGCGACACCAAAGCGGTGCTGTTCGTCAATGATCGCAAGACGCAGGTCCGCAAATACGACGTCCTTTTGGAACACCGCATGGGTTCCCACCAGAATGTGAATGTCGCCCGCTTCGAGTGCCGCCAGTTTCGCCTGCCGCTCCGCGCCTTTGTCGCGCCCAGTCAGCAGTTCCAGCACGACACCCGCCTCAGCTGCGAGCGGTTGCAACCCCTCAAGGTGTTGACGCGCAAGGATTTCTGTCGGGGCCATCATCACGCCCTGCCCGCCAGCCTCAACCGCGTTCAACAGCGCCAAAAGCGCGACCAGCGTCTTGCCGGACCCAACATCGCCCTGCAGCAAACGGTTCATTCGATGCGGTTTTGCCATGTCTTCAGCGATCTCAGCCGTCGCACGAACCTGCGCCCCCGTGGGCGCAAACCCGAGCGACCCCAGCACCTTACGCTGCTTCTTGCCATCACCAACCGTCACACGCCCCTTGCCGCGCCGCTGCACCGCCCGCGCGAGCGCGAGCGTCAGTTGGTGCGCAAAGACCTCATCATAGGCGAGCCGTTGGCGCGCAGCACCGGTTGCCGCCAGTTCAGCCGATGACATCGGACGATGCGCCTGTGCAAGTGCTGCGCCCCATTCTGGCCAGCCTTCACGCGCACGCAACGCGGGATCAATCCACTCCGGCAAATCTGGCGCTTGCCCTAAAACATCTGCCGTGGCCTTAAACATCGCCTTCTGGGTGACCGTCCCTGTCAGGGGATAAACCGGTTCAAACAATGGAATTTGTTCCGCCTCGTCCGGTGTCAAAATATGGTCAGGGTGAACCATCTGACCGACACCATCAAACAATTCGATCTTTCCAGACACCACGCGCCGTTGACCCGTAGGCAATTGTTTTCGCAGGTATTCTGCGTGGCTGCGAAAGAACACCAACTGAAAAGTTGTTTGCGCGTCTTCGACCAACACACGGTACGGACGTCCCCGCTGGGAGGGTGCGTTATGTTGGCCAACCGTGACTTCAACGGTGCACACTGCGGGTGCTTGAACCTCAAGGATGGAGGCGCGTCGCCTGCGGTCAACGCCCGAGTGTGGCAACGTGAACAGCAGATCACGCGGCTTTTCAATATGCGCCGCACCAAGCGCTTGCGCCGATTTCGGGCCGATCCCGTCAAGGCTTTCAAGGCTGCCAAACAGCGGCCAAAGCACCTCTGGTCTGCCGCTTGGCGCGCTCATGCGTTACTCGTCAGCGCCAGCCAGCCGTCCTCATCTATGGTTTCAATGCCCAAATCTGCGGCCTTTTTCGCCTTCGATCCCGCTCCGGGCCCTGCGACCAATAAATCGGTCTTCGCACTTACCGAACCGCTGACCTTGGCCCCGAGCATTTCGGCGCGTGCCTTTGCTTCGGCGCGGGTCATTTTTTCAAGCGTACCGGTGAAGACAACTGTTTTGCCCGCCACTGGGCTGCTTGTGTCGCGTGCTTCGGGTGCTTGAATTTCTTCAAGCGCAGCAATTAAACGGTCAATCGCGGCGCGTTCATCTGGGTTCGCAAGCGCATCCGAAACAGACAAGGCAACGGTCGCGCCGATCCCATCGGCATCAATCAGGAATGCCCATGCACGCGCGGCATCCGGTGGGACTTTCGCGGCTGCAATTGCAGATTTGCGCGCATCCGCAAGCCGAACGCGCCGTGTGTCACGCGCCGCTTCGATGCGCTCACGCTCCTCGGCGATATCCGCTGCACGATGGGCCAAAGCTGCGGGGCGCGCCTTTGTGATATTCTCAGAAAAGGCATCCCAGCCCCCATAGTGCCGCGCCAAATCTTGTGCTGTCACTTCACCAATGTGGCGAATTCCAAGCCCGAAAATCAAACGCGCAAGCGGAATTTTTCGCTTTTCATCAATGGCTTGCCACAGCTTGGCTACACTGGTGTCACCCCACCCGTCGCGGTTGGCGAGTTTGGTGAAATTGTCTTTGTCTCTCGCGTGCAGCGTAAAGATATCAGCGGGTTCTTTCACCGGAAGTTGGTCATCCTCGTAAAAGGCCTCAATTTGCTTTGCGCCCAAACCTTCAATATCAAACGCCGCCCGTGATACGAAATGTTTCAGCTTTTCAACAGCTTGCGCAGGACAAATAAGGCCGCCCGTACATCGGCGCACGGCATCCCCCTCGTCGCGCACCGCCGTTGATCCGCACTTTGGGCAGACAGTGGGGAATATATACGGCGCGCTGTCTTTCGCACGCTTACTCAGGTCAACATCCGCAACCTTCGGGATCACATCGCCTGCGCGGTAGACCTGCACCCAATCCCCAACGCGGATGTCTTTGCCGCCGCGAATGGCTTCGCCCTTGTTGCCACGACCTTCGATGTAATCCTCATTGTGGAGTGTCGCGTTGGACACGACCACGCCGCCAACCGTGACGGGTTTCAGCCGCGCAACGGGGCTAAGCGCGCCTGTGCGCCCGACCTGAATGTCGATCGCTTCAAGCGTTGTCCAGGCGAGTTCGGCGGGAAATTTATGCGCAATCGCCCAACGAGGTGTGGTTGACCGAAAGCCAAGCCGTGCCTGCAACGCGAGGTCATCAACCTTGTAAACAACGCCGTCGATATCATACCCAAGCGTCGCGCGTTGGGCTTCGATCTTGCGGTAATGCGCGATCATCGCGCTTGGACTTGTGCAGGTCCGGGTCAGCGGATTTGTTTGAAACCCGAGCGTCTCTAAGCGTTCGATAGCGCCCGTTTGGGTGGACGCGAGCGGCGCAGACAAAGCCCCCCAAGCGTAAGCGAAAAACCTAAGCGGACGCGATTTTGTGATGCGTGCGTCAAGCTGGCGCAATGATCCGGCGGCGGCGTTGCGCGGATTTGCAAATGTCTTGGCGCCCGCTTCGGTCTGGCGTGCATTGAGGGCTTCGAAATCCGCGTGGGACATATAAACTTCACCGCGCACCTCAAGAATATCGGGAGCATCGGTCAGCTGATGTGGGATGTCGGCAATAGTAAGCGCGTTTTCGGTTACATTCTCACCCGTGCTCCCATCGCCACGCGTTGCGGCTTGCATGAGTGTGCCGTTTTCATACCGCAGAGACAGTGACAAACCGTCGATCTTGGGTTCCGCCGTGAAGTTCAGTGGGTCTTTGCCCATCCCAAGAAACTTACGCACAGATTGGTCGAACTCGGTGACATCTTCATCGCTAAATGCGTTGCCCAAAGACAGCATTCTGACGACATGTTGTATTTTTCCAAAACCGTCTGAGGGAGTCGCCCCGACTTTTTCGGTCGGGCTATCTTCCTGCTTCAAATTGGGGAAGCGTGTTTCTATCGCCGCCAAACGCCGCTTTAACGCGTCATACACGGCATCGGATATCCGTGGCGTGTCTGATTGATGGTAGTCTTCATTGGCCTGCGCCACAAGTGGAGCAAGCCGCGCAATTTCTTGCGCGGCTTCGGTTTGGGTCAGATTTTCCACCGATATTTCTGCGGTCACACCCTATCCCCGACGTTACCAAAGCGATTAACCTTTAGCCTAGTGATAGGTCTGTGGCGGGTGCAGGTCCAGCCCCGTCCGGCACCGAATATGCTATTCCCGCAAGCACAAATTTTCGCACCCTTCAGCCCAGTTTACGCGCCGATGGCGACTTTTTCTGGGTCTTGCATGCTCATCGGCTCAGGATCGCGCAGCACATAGCCACGTCCCCAAACGGTTTCGATGTGATTGTCCCCACCCGTCGCCTCGGAAAGCTTTTTGCGAAGCTTACAGATGAACACGTCAATGATTTTCAATTCCGGTTCATCCATGCCGCCGTAAAGATGGTTCAGGAACATCTCTTTTGTAAGCGTGGTGCCTTTGCGCAGGCTAAGAAGCTCGAGCATTTGGTATTCTTTGCCAGTCAAATGTACAGGGCTGCTGTCTGCTTCAACCGTTTTGGCATCAAGGTTCACGGCAATTGATCCGGTCTTGATGATCGATTGCGCATGGCCTTTGGACCGCCGGATAATTGCGTGGATACGCGCCACCAGTTCTTCGCGGTGGAATGGCTTGGTCATGTAGTCGTCAGCACCAAATCCAAAGCCTTTAAGCTTACTTTCGGTGCCATCTTCGCCCGACAGGATCAAAATCGGCGTATCAATCCTACTCAGGCGCAGTTGGCGCAAAACTTCATGGCCGTTCATATCCGGCAAATTGATGTCGAGGAGAATCAGATCGTAGTCATACAACTTCGCCAGATCGATCCCCTCTTCTCCGAGATCCGTCGTATAGACGTTCAGGTTTGCATGACTTAGCATCAATTCGATACTTTTAGCCGTGGATGGGTCGTCTTCTACCAGCAATACGCGCATTTAGCCTTCTCCGCTCTTTTGGTGTCTGAAAAGACCCTAGAGTAACAATGGTTAACCACACGTTACCGTACACATCTAACTTTGCAACTCTACCTAAAGTTGTCTATATTTTTGTAGCGATGTTGCCTTTAATGCAACTTCACCGTGATCGCGCACGGCAGTTTCCCATTCAGTCAGTTCATCGCCTGAAAGCCCGTAAATCTCTTGGGCTTCCTCCCGCGACACCAACCCGAATGCCACGGCGCGCACAACGCAGGCTTTGCGCGATGCGACCCAACGGCGCGTTTCTGGCGCAGGCAGGTCCGCCCGTGTCATTACCGACCCGTCGGGCAGTTTTACGGACCGTGGCCCATCAATTTTTCGTAAATACATCTCTCACACCCCTATGTGGTCTTTCATAGGGAAGTCTTTGCAGCTAACGGCCTAACGAGTGGTAAAGCTGCCCCTTGAGAATGATTACACTTTTCCTATATTTACACCTAAATTTCCGTTAGGACGCCCTATGCCTCTTGATCGCCCGCTTAATTCTCTTGGCTTTGCCAAGCCCCCGTCGCAAACCCGTGTCGTTGTTGCGATGTCTGGCGGCGTGGACAGTTCTGTTGTTGCGGCAATGCTGGCGGATGAAGGCTATGACGTGGTCGGCGTTACGCTGCAGCTTTATGACCACGGCGCGGCCTTGGCCAAAAAGGGCGCGTGTTGTGCGGGCCGTGATATTCACGATGCGCGGCGCGTGGCGGAGGAAAAGAACTTTCCACACTACGTCTTGGACTACGAAAACACGTTCAAAGAAGCTGTGATCGATGAATTTGCAGACAGCTATTTGGCGGGCGCAACGCCGGTTCCTTGTATTCGGTGCAATGAGCGTGTGAAGTTCAAGGACCTGCTGGAAACGGCGAAGGACTTGGATGCCGATTGCATGGCGACCGGGCACTATATTCAACGGATGATGGGTGACGGTGGGGCTGAGCTGCATTCAGCTGCAGATGCGTCCAAAGACCAAAGCTATTTCCTGTTTTCAACAACGCCAGAACAGTTGGATTATTTGCGCTTTCCTTTGGGTCATCACGCCTCAAAGGAGCAGACCCGTGCATTGGCGCGCAAATATGGATTGGCACTGGCTGACAAACCGGACAGCCAAGACATCTGCTTTGTGCCGAACGGCAACTATGCTGCGGTGATTGAAAAGCTGCGTCCGGGCGCGGCTGAACCAGGTGATATTGTCGACGTTGATGGCACTGTCTTGGCGCAACACAACGGCGTCATTCACTACACCATTGGCCAACGCCGTGGCCTTGGCATCGGTGGTTTGGCCACCCCGCTTTATGTGGTAAAACTGGACGTCGACAAAAAGCACGTCATCGTTGGGCCAAAGGAAATGCTGACAACGCGGACAGTTCCTGTGCGCGAGGTTAACTGGCTGGGTGACGGCGCGTTTGATGACGTGGCTGAGCGCCATATCTCTGTAAAGGTGCGGTCTACCAAGCCGCCAATGGAAGCCGTTGTGCGCCCATTGTCTGCCACGACTGCTGAGGTTGAACTGCTGACACCGGAAGAAGGTGTCGCACCGGGGCAAGCGTGTGTGTTTTATGACAATGACAGCTCCCGCATTTTTGGTGGCGGCTGGATTTGGCGCGGATATTAAACCAAAAGTAGTCCGCTATCCGCTAACGCTTTGCGGCTAAAGTGCGGGCCTTTTGCTGCGCGTCGAACTTTTCCCAAACGTGCATGTGCCCTTTCTGACGCGCAGCGGCCAGCCAAAGCTTTTGGCGCGCATCGGCTGTTTCCAATGGTCGATAGACGCCCTCGGAATACGTCGGCCAATCAAGCGCTAAACCAAGTTTGACCATTTCTGCCGATAAATCTCGCCCGTCCGGCAAATAACATTTTGCAACAGTTCGCCCATGTGCGTCTGTGTGATGAACATGCGCCCGAATGGCATGTCCTTTGCACATCTCAAAGAGCGCCCATTTCGCACGGATACCAAAGGGATGATTTATCTCGGGGGCATCCACACCAAATAGTCGAATTTCAACTTTTTTGATGATGAGCGAGTCACCGTCCGTAATGTAGGCACGGCCTTCAATAACCCTGTTGAAGGCTTCAGGCGTTTTCCACGCCGCGTTAGGGCCCGAATTTGGAGCCGCGCGTTTGGGCCTTGGTCGCGGTGTCGTTCGTCGTCTTTGCGGTGACCGATTGCTGCCTCGGCCCAATCTATACATTATTGTACGAGAGCTGAGCACCATTACACACAGCACCACAATAACGACGACACTTTCCAAAATCGGCTCTCCCGCTCACGAAACGGCAGACTAACACTAAACCTAAAGTTGTAAACCTACACCGCCAGAAGCAAGCGTAGCTTTCATCATCCCTTCCGAACTGCCCTACCCGCGGCGACGGCCACCTTTACGCCCTGCCCGACCGCGACCTTCTTGGCCGGCCTTCGGGGCTTCGCGGTTCATCGTGATCCATGCAGCACCACCATCATCATTGTTGGTCAGGAAATTGGCCGCGCGGATAGCTTCCATTTCCTTACCCGCACGCGGCTTGGTTGAGCCCATGCCGAACAACGTCACAAAGGTTTCGTCGTCAATGTCTTCTGGCAGGATAATGCCCGCCGCCGCGATCTGGGCCTTCTTTTCGGCAATCTTGAGCGGGCCAATTGGCAGTGCCACAGGGTTCATAATTGCAGACGTCATGCCAGCGGCCATCGCCATCGGCAGGAACGCGTTGTTGATGCCGTGGCGGTTCGGAAGACCAAAGCTGATGTTGGATGCACCGCAGGTCGTGTTAACTCCGAGTTCCTCGCGCAGACGACGCACCAGTGTGAACACCTGCAAACCAGCGGTTCCCATCGCGCCAATTGGCATCACCAGCGGATCCACCACGATGTCATGGGCTGGAATTCCGAAATCAGCGGCGCGTTCGACGATCTTTTTGGCGACGGCAAAACGCACGTCCGGGTCTTCGGAAATGCCCGTGTCATCGTTGGAAATCGCCACAACGGGCACGTTGTATTTCTTCACCAGCGGCAGAACGAGTTCCATGCGTTCTTCTTCACCAGTGACGGAATTCAACAAAGGCCGCCCCTCAGCCGCAGCCAAACCGTTTTCCAGCGCACCGGGAACGGAGGAGTCGATGCACAGTGGCGTATCAACAATCGCCTGCACCCGCTTAACCAATTCCTCCATCAACGCTGGCTCAACAAAGTTGTTGTCCGCATAGCGTGGGTCTTCGGCCATTTTGTTTGAGAACACTGCGCCAGAGTTGATGTCGAGCCCCGTGGCCCCCGCCATTGTCTGGGCAATCGCGTCCGCTTCGACACGGCTGAAATCACCGGCTTCAAGTTCTTCGTTCAGGATCTTACGGCCCGTCGGGTTAATGCGTTCGCCAATCACGCAAAACGGCTGGTCAAAGCCGATGACGGCGGTCTTGGTTTTGGATTCGATAACAGTGCGGGTCATTTTAGGTTCCTTGTGCGGCTGGGACGGCCGACGCCCCGCCATGTTCAATGGCCCAAGTCGCATTTGTTTTAATGCCGCCAAGGGGGAAGAAGTGGACACGTTCGATGTTGCTGTCAGGGTGCGCAGCCTTGTGCGCGGCAAGTTCTGTCAGCACGGTTGTCGGTTCAAACGGCAAAAGCAGTTTGGTCACATCCTTGGCGCGCTTTTGCAGCACCTTCAACGATGGGCCAACGCCGCAGGCGATCGCGAATTTGATCATGGTTTGCAGTTTGGCTGGGCCCGCGATGCCGATGTGGATCGGGATGGTGATACCCGCCTCTTTCAGGCTGTCGGCCCATTCAATAATCGGGCCCGCCTCAAATGCAAATTGCGTGGCGAGGGCCATGTCTGCGTCTGTGGTTTCAGAGAATTTCTGCTTCCAACGCAGGGCTTCATCCACCATCGCAGTGCCGCCTTTTGGGTCAATGTCTTTGTTGCCTTCGGGGTGGCCCGCAACGTGCAATCGCTTGAAGCCCGCACGATCAAACGCGCCGTTTTCCAACAGCTGCATAGAAGAATGGAAATCACCGTGTGGGTTCGCCACGCCACCGGCAAGCAATAGCGCTTGATCGACACCGGCCTCGCCCTGATACATTGCAATCCAGTTTTCTAGCGTTGCTGCGTCTTTGATGATGCGTGCCGGGAAATGCGGCATGACGGGGTAGCCATTTTCAGACAGGCGTTTCGCCGTGGCGACCATATCTTCAATCGGGGTGCCTTCGATGTGGGCGATATAGACCCGCGTGCCTTTGGGCAGAAGCGCCGTGAAGTCTTCGACCTTTTCTGCCGTGCGCGGCATGACCTCGATGGAGTAGCCATCAAGGAACGCCTCAAGGTGCGGGTTCACACCAACTGTTTCATCTACTTTCTTGCGGAAATTCAAAAGCGCCATCACAGCCTCCCAGACGTTTGTTTTTGGCCCACTCACGCACGACCATCGTTGTTGATTAGAACCATCAGGCGGTCTTTGTCGTATTCCGCCTCAAGGCGCGCGGCCTCAGATGCGGCAACATCGGCGTCAGAGCCGTCCACAGGATAGGCGGGCGCCTTGCGCCAATCGGCGAGGTAATCATCCGTGCCAGCGGCACCGGATTTCATCGCGGCGCGATCAATCGCTTGCTCAAAGCGTTCGCTCAACTGCACCTTGGTGCCGCGACGCCCTTTGCCGACGATGACTTGCGCAGGAATATCCCGCCAGTAAACGATTGTAACATCTGCCATGCGATTCTTCAGCCTCTCGTGTGCGTTCCTCAACACCTAGCTTGGGTGTCAAACTCTTCGACGCCTATTTTCGACATCGCGGGCCCATTTGGCGACCCCTTTAAGGGTGCATTATTCTCATCTTAGGTATGAGGGCGGGAACAAGTCCCATCTCTGGGCTTGCGCGGCATCCTGCGCGCGCTTACGTTTGGGGTAACTCGAAAAGGAGGGCGTTAAAATGACGCCCAAGCGTCCCGATGGTGCGGGCGCGTTCCCTAAACCGGTAGAGCACGCCGTGCCAAAACCGCCCGACCCGTCACAGCTTTATGCTGCGTTGGATTTGGGCACGAACAGTTGCCGTATGCTGATTGCCCAACCCAAGGGCAGCCAGTTTCATGTGGTCGACAGCTTTTCCAAATCCGTCCAACTTGGACAAGGATTGGAGCAGACTGGCAAATTGTCCCGCGCTTCTATGGCGCGAACGATCAATGCTATGCGCGTCTGCCGCCAAAAATTGCAGCGCCACAACGTCACCCACATGCGCCTTGTCGCGACAGAAGCCTGCCGCCGCGCGCGCAATTCACAGCACTTCATTTCATCGGTGAAGCGTGAAACAGGACTGACGTTGGAGATTATCCAACCCGAAGAAGAAGCCCGCCTTGCAGTGATTTCTTGTGCGCCATTGGTCAGCACCAAAACCGAGCAATTGCTGGTCGTTGATATCGGTGGCGGGTCAACGGAATTGGTCTGGATCGACCTGACCAACGTGCCCAAACGGGAGCGCCCCCGCGCAATCATGCGGTTGCATTCGGGCTTTCGCCAAGACCCGGGTCCATTTGCTGCGGCGAAGGTTGTCGATTGGATTTCGGTGCCTTTGGGCGTGGCGACCTTGCGCGACCAGTTTGCTGATGTTGAGGACGATTCCGCGCGCTTTGCATTGATGTCTTGGTTTTTTGAAGAGAGCCTCGAAAAATTCGCACCCTCTTTGGAAGAGCAAAGCCGCGAAGGTTTCCAGATTGTCGGCACATCAGGAACGGTGACAACTGTCGCGGCCAGCCACCTTGGGCTGCGACGCTATGATCGCACCAAGGTTGACGGGTTGCGCATGAGCACGGATCAGATTGATGCAGTGATCCACGGGTATTTGAAACTAGGCGAGGCAGGACGCAAAGCAGACCCGCGCATTGGCAAAGACCGCCAAGCGCTGATCATGTCGGGGGCTGCCATCCTGCAAACCCTGATGCGGCTGTGGCCGACGGACCGTTTGTCCGTTGCAGACCGCGGTTTGCGCGAAGGGCTTTTGTACCAGCAAATGTCGGCAAATGGTGTGTTGGAAAACGCGCCTTATTAAGCGCTTCGCCTGCGGCGGGCGGGGCAAAATTTTAAGCAAAATTTTGGTCGCTGCGCGGCAGGTATTTAAGAACAAAAGAAACTAAGGCACTTTAGACGCAAGCGCGCTGAGTGACCGTTGAAGCACGTAGCTGTCCCCACCCACGCCAAGAAACGTTACGCCTTTTTCGATTTGGGGTTGGAAGTCGGGTTCATCAAAGACCACGGTTCCAATCGCTTTTCCAGCGGCTTTGGTGCGGGCATAGACATGATCAATCGCTACAAGAACTTCGGGCGCGTCCAGTTGACCAACAAACCCCATATCCGCGCTAAGATCGGCGGGGCCGACGAATATTCCGTCGACACCGGGTGTTGCGGCGATTGCATCGACGTTTTCGACGGCTTGCGCGCTTTCGATCTGCACGAACAAGAAAATCTGCTCGTTGGCTGATGCAACGTAATCGACGATCTCACCGTAACCGGAC
The DNA here is from genome assembly GCA_018500065.2 of Octadecabacter sp. Taxonomy (GTDB): domain Bacteria; phylum Pseudomonadota; class Alphaproteobacteria; order Rhodobacterales; family Rhodobacteraceae; genus Octadecabacter. The sequence continues at coordinate 27,744 of JAHBAO020000002.1, forward strand.
GCCCGTGCGAGCACGGCACCCATTCCGCGTGATCCCTGCCCCGGGTAGCGCACGGCAGCGGCCACTTGCGCGGCTTGCTCGGCGGTGTTCACCATTGGGACAACGATTGTTTGAACGCCGAGGTCTAACACCTGTTTCAGTATCCAATCCTCACCGCTTGGCACGCGCACCACGGCCTGTGCCGGTGTTCCTGCTAAGGCCTGAAGTTGCATTTGAAGTGTGGTGAGGGTGTTCGGCCCGTGCTCAGCGTCGATCAGACACCAATCAAACCCCGCTTTCCCTGCAATTTCCGCAACCGCGCCACTGGCCAATGTCAACCAAAGGCCGCATTGGGGTTCGCCCCGATCAAGGGCTGTTTTAAGGGCATTTTGTGGGGCTGGCATGGGCGTCTCCTGTTTTAAGTAGCTTGGCTCAGCGCTTAAAGACGCGCAAGTACCGCGCGGGCTGCACGTAGACCGGGGGCATCGCCACCGCGACCAAGGCGTTCCATTGTGCGGTCAAGGGCGTCGAGTTGTGCCGTTGGGTTCTGCAGTGTCTTGATCAGTGCATTGGCGATCGGGGGTGGCGCGCAGTCAGCGCCAATAAATTCGGGCACAACACGGGTATCACTCACAAGGTTCACCAAGGTTACCGTATCGCTTAGCAGCATGCGGCTGATGATCTGGCGGCTGAGCCAGTTCATATCATAGGCAATCACCATCGGCGTGCGCACGACCGCAAGTTCAAGCGACACGGTGCCAGAGGCGGCCAAAGCAACATCCGCACAGGCCATCGCCACAAGGCGTTCACGGGCTGCGGCTTCTGGCGACAGGCCCTCGCCAGATACGATGCAATTGGCGATGTTCTTAAGTGGCAGTGCCGCTTTTACGGCCTCAACCAGATGCGGCAAAGTTGGCACGATGACTGTTTTGAACGCTTCTTTGGTTTGTGTGAACGCTGCATCAAACGTTTCACCGAGACGTGAAATTTCAGCGCGGCGCGACCCCGGAAGAATGGCAAGAACTGGAGACTGAGTTATTCCGTGACGCGCTTTGAACGCGTCAATTTCTTCATCAC
>JAHBAO020000023.1 GCA_018500065.2 Octadecabacter sp.
TGACGCACCGCAAGATAATGTCAGAAACCCAAGTGGAGGAAAGAAAATGAAGATCATTAATACAAGCGTCATCGGTGCGCTGTTTGTAACGACGTCGGCGCTCGCTGCCAGTGCTGGTACGTTGGAGGATGTGCAAGCACGCGGTGTGTTGCAATGTGGTGTGAACACGGGCCTCGCGGGCTTTTCGTTCACCGACAGCGAGGGCAACTGGGCTGGCTTTGACGTTGATATGTGCCGCGCCGTTGCGGCTGCCGTTTTGGGGGATGCCACTGCGGTGGAGTTTATTCCATTGACTGGTAAGACACGGTTTACGGCCCTTGCTGCGGGTGAGATCGACTTTTTGTCACGCAACACCACATGGACCTATTCCCGCGACACTGACCTTGGCGCGAATTTCGTTGGCACCAGCTACTATGACGGTCAGGGCTTTTTGACCCGCGCTGGTCTGGGGATCACATCCGCCACTGATCTGGACGGCGCCACGGTTAGCATCAAGACCGGAACCACGACCGAACTGACGTTGTCGGAGTTTTTCCGGTCAAACGGCATGACGTATGAACCCGTGCCGATCGAAACAGACGCCGAAGCACAGCCGCAATACCTCGCACAGTCGTGTGACGTGTTCACCGCTGACGCATCCGCACTGGCCGCCACACGGGCGAGTTTCACCGACCCTGAAAACCACGTCATCCTGCCTGAAATCATCTCCAAAGAGCCGCTTGGCCCAGTTGTGCGTCATGGTGACGATCAATGGCATGATGTTGTGGGCTGGACGTTGAATGCGCTGATCGCTGCCGAAGAATTTGGCATCACGGCTGAAAACGCCGCCACAGTCGCACAAAGCACCGACGCGCCTGCACTCAAGCGTCTTCTGGGGACGGATGGCGACCTTGGTGCCATGAACGGTCTGTCAGCGACGTGGGCGCAAGATGCGATCATCGCTGTTGGTAATTACGGCGAGGTATTTGCGCGTCATTTGGGTACGGATACCCCAATCGGTTTGGAGCGTGGATTGAACGCGCAATGGACTGACGGCGGGCTGCAATACGCGCCTCCGTTCCGTTAATCCAAACCGCGACCGCCGAGCCATCCCCTATCGGCGGTCGCGACTTTCAAAGGCATTTCAATGACTTCTCTCATATCCCAAAGGACTGAAAGGTTGCGCCTTGGTCAGCTTTTGTCCGATACGCGCTATCGTGCGCGGACCCTACAGGTGATCGCCGCAACGATTCTGTTTGTGTTTCTTGGCTGGTTGACCGCGAACACATTGTCCAATCTTGAAACCCTTGGCAAACCGCTGTCGTTTTCCTTTTTAGGGGACAAAGCAGGCTATGACATTAACCAACGTCTGATCGCGTATTCGCCCGATGACAGCCACCTGCGTGCGGCCCTCACGGGTTTGATGAACACGCTGATTGTTGCCGTTCTTGGGTGCCTGACGGCGACGATCCTTGGTCTGTTCATTGGTATTTCGCGGCTAAGCGCGAACGCGGGTCTCGCGCGTCTGGCACGGGTTTATGTGGAAATTTTTCGCAACGTACCGTTGCTACTTTGGCTTTTGTTGATCTTTGCGTTGATCACGGAAACACTGCCCGCCCCCAATGCATTCCGCAGTGATGCGCCAACAGCCGCAATGTAGTTGAACGACAGCGTTGCCGTGACAAATCGGGGGGTTTACGTTCCTTACGTTAGCTTCGGGTTTGAGTATTTCGGGCGCGCGCTGGTCGCGCTGATTGCGGCCCTTAGCGCGTTAAGCATATTTGCAAAGCGGTATAGTGCATCCAAACAAGCGGCAACCGGGCGCAGGCCCAAGATCGCGCTGTCCCTGCTTAGCGTGTGGACCATCGCCTTGATTGGTTTTGTCTATTTTTCCAACCCGTCCGCGACGTTCCCCGCACTAAGGGGGTTCAACTTTCAGGGTGGGCTTCAGCTTCGGACATCATTGATTGCCCTTTGGCTGGTGTTGTCGCTGTATACGGCGGCCTTCATCGCGGAAATCGTGCGCTCGGGGATTTTGGCCGTGAGCACGGGCCAGAAAGAAGCGGCAGCCGCATTGGGGTTAAGCGCGGGTCAGACAATGCGCCTTGTCGTGTTGCCCCAAGCCCTGCGGGTCATCATCCCGCCCATGATCTCGAACTATCTTAATCTGACCAAAAACTCATCGCTGGCGATTGCTGTCGGCTACATGGATCTAACCGGCACATTGATGGGCATTACCCTGAACCAGACCGGACGAGAGCTGGAAACGGTTTTGTTGGGCATGAGCTTTTATCTCTGCGTTTCGCTGAGCATTTCGGTTGCGATGAACTGGTATAACGCGCGCGTTCAATTGAGGGAGCGGTAAAAATGACCCACAGAAATGAATTGATTGCGCCAAGGCCGTCTCCATCTACTGCGAAGGGGATCGCAGGTAAGTTGGCCGATATGCGCCAGCGGGGGCCGTTTCACGCGCTTTTGTCTGCCCTTTCTTATGCGGTTCTTGTGGCAATGGCTTGGGTGATGCTGCGGTGGGCCATTTCGCCCACTTGGTCGGCAGCGTCGGTCGCCGAATGCCGCGACATCTTGGGCGACATTCACGGCAAAGCCTGCTGGGGGGGCATTCGTGAAAGATGGGTCCAGCTTTTGGTGGGTTTTTATCCGCGTGATCTTATCTGGCGCCCCACGGTCGCATTTGTCCTGTTTGGGCTTGGCGTGGCTGCATTGCTCAGCCCCGAGCCACAGGACCACTGCGCAAGGTTGGTGTGCTGGCCTTTGTTGCCTGCCCTTATCTTTTGTGGGGCGGATCAATCGCCTCTTGGGTCATCGCAGCCGTCGCGTTCGCACTGATCATGCTTGCCATGAAACGCACCCAAGGCCGACCTATTTTTCAACGCGTATTTGTCGTTTTGCTGATCAGCACGTTTGGTCTGCTCGTGGTGCAAAACATCCAGACCTTTGGATCATTACAGGACTATGGCCTTAAACCCGTCACCAGCCGTGAATTTGGTGGCTTCTTGTTGTCCTTCCTGATTGGCGCATCCGCAATTACGTTCTCTTTGCCGCTTGGCATCGCACTTGCGTTAGGGCGGACATCCAAATTGCCATTTTTGCGCGGGGCGTCCACCACGTTCATTGAATTCATCCGCGGTGTTCCGTTGATCACCCTGCTGTTCATCGCATCCACACTGTTGAACATCTTTCTACCGCCCGGATCAAATTTTGATATCGTAATGCGGGTCGTGATCATGGTGACGCTTTTTGCATCCGCCTATATCGCTGAAATCATCCGTGGTGCGCTGTCAGCGGTGCCAACAGGACAGGCCGAAGGGGCGGCAAGCCTTGGATTGAACTACTGGCAGACCCAGCGGCTTATCATCCTGCCGCAAGCCCTGAAAATCTCAATCCCCGGGATCGTGTCGACGTTCATTGCCGTGTTCAAAGACACCACGCTTGTCTCGATCATCGGGCTGCTTGACCCGCTTGGTTTGGCCAACAACATCCGCGCGGACAGCGCGTGGACAGGGATTGTCTGGGAAATCTACGGGTTTGCCGCACTCATCTTTTTCATCTTCTGTTTCGCAATGTCACAATACTCAATGTGGCTAGAGCGTCAGTTGAAAACCGATCATCATTAGGACAGCCGCTATGAACACACCTCTTGAAAAAAACGTCTGAAGAGACCGCCATTCACATTGATGGTCTGAACAAATGGTACGGCGCGTATCACGCGCTGCGCGATATCAACCTGACCGTTGCACGCGGTGAACGCATCGTTGTTTGCGGCCCGTCCGGTTCGGGCAAATCCACGATGATCCGCTGCATCAACGCGCTTGAGGCGCATCAGGAGGGCGAAATCACGGTCGATGGCACTGTTTTGTCCTCTGATCTGAAGAACATTGACACCATCAGATCAGAAGTCGGGATGTGCTTTCAGCACTTCAACCTGTTCCCACATCTGACCATTCTGGAAAACTGCACGCTAGCCCCGATTTGGGTGCGCAAAATTCCCAAAGCAGAGGCCGATGCAACGGCGATGCATTTTCTGGAAAAAGTCAAAATTCCAGATCAAGCCCACAAATATCCAGGCCAGTTGTCAGGTGGCCAGCAACAGCGCGTCGCGATCGCGCGGTCGTTGTGTATGAAGCCGCGCATTATGCTGTTTGATGAACCGACATCGGCGCTGGACCCTGAAATGATCAAAGAGGTTCTTGATACCATGGTGGCACTGGCTGAGGACGGAATGACAATGATTTGCGTCACCCACGAAATGGGGTTTGCGCGCCAAGTCGCGGACCGCGCCATTTTTATGGACCAAGGCCAAATTGTAGAAGAAAACACGCCTGAGCTGTTCTTTGAAAACCCTGAAAACGAGCGTACAAAGCTCTTCTTAAGCCAAATTTTGGGGCACTAGAGGCGCGCGATTTCGAGGTTGGAAATGTACCAAACTTTTTAAGTTTCAGTCCCCAATCTGTTTCGGTTGCTAAGCGAGATGAATTGTTTCTCCGGTCAAATGGCGTCCCATTCGAGGTCGCCATCCGTGGAGACCTGTCTTTTTTGTTTTGCGTTACGCGCGAAAGCAAAAACCGGTTTAGCGATTTTTACCGTACTGTTCATTGTGACTGACCAGAGCCCCAAGTTCCCTCCAGCTTTACGCAGAGTCCTTGGGGTTAAATCTTTGGCGTGAAGCCGCCATCTTGTCCAACGTCGTTCTCTGCAAAAATTCCATTGGTGTCAGGTTGCCCAATGCTGAATGTGGTCTGCGCCAGTTGTAGTCTTCCTGCCAGTCCTCAAGCGTTTTGCGTGCGTCGCGCAATGTGCCAAACAGCGTTTCGTTAAGGCGTTCGTCCACTGCCCGGCAATGCATGTTTACATGCATGAGAGGGGCGCAGTTTGCCGTTGAAGCTTTCGATAAAGCCGTTCTGTTGGGGCTTTCCCCCTCTTATGATTTGCAAGCAAACCTCTGCCGGGCTGCGGGACGCGGTATAGCGCCAATCAATGTCACTTTCCTGCACCCATTTGAGGGTTGCCATGCTGGTGAACTCGGTGGCTTAACACCTTCGGAATGATGCTGGTTGAGAGGCTATGACCGCTTCCGTGACGTTAGACGCATCGCAGTAAGAAATTTGCTGCACAAGCAAGGCGATGCTGCGCCAGCAACACACTCGGATACCAATGTCGAAAAAGTCCCGCAAAGCAGACACTCGTTACCAGAGCGGGTGAAACCAAATTGTTCGCTTGCGCCACTCGCGTGTCGCTCTTGGGTGCGAAGGCTTTGGCCGTGTGCTTCATGATTGGGGCCTCACACGGATTCGTTTTTTAAAGGGCGCGCGATGTTTAAGGTTTTTATCTCCTCCTGGGCGCTGTTCCTTGGCATGTTCATGTTGATGGTCGGCAACGGTTTGCAGGGCACTTTGTTGGGTGTGCGCGGCGGCCTTGAGAATTTCTCGACGTTTCAGATGTCGATCGTAATGTCGGCCTATTTTGTCGGCTTTCTAGGGGGCTCACGCCTAGCGCCGGAAATGATCCGCCGGGTTGGGCATGTGCGGGTGTTTGCGGCCCTTGGCTCGACGATCTCAGCCGTGTTGATCCTGTACCCGGTTCTGCCAGAAGTCTGGGCGTGGACATTGGGGCGTATTGTGATCGGCTTCTGTTTCTCGGGCGTTTATGTCACCGCGGAAAGCTGGCTGAACAATTCGGCGACGAATGAGACCCGCGGCCAGTCCTTGAGTATTTATATGTTGGCGCAAATGTCAGGCATCGTTTTGGCGCAGGGCATCTTAAGCGTCGGTGACGTAAGCGGGTATACCTTGTTCATCATTCCGTCTGTTCTTGTGTCTTTGGCGTTCGCGCCGATTTTGCTTTCGGTTGTGCCGACCCCGTCGTTCGAAACCACACGTCCAATGAAAATCAAAGACCTTGTGCAAACGTCGCCACTGGCCTCTGTGGGGATGTTCTTGCTTGGTGGCGTGTTCGCAGCGCAATTCGGCATGACGGCCGTGTACGGCACCCAAGCGGGACTGAGTGTTGCGCAGATTTCGCTATTGGTCTCGCTTATCTATATTGCGGCTTTGGCGGCCCAGTATCCGATCGGCTGGATATCAGACCGCATGGACCGCCGTTTGCTGATTATCGGCCTTGCCGCCCTTGGCGGGGCAGGTGCGTTGTTGGCGGCAATGTCGGGCGGAAATTTCTACGTTATCTTGATCGGCGCTGCCCTTGTTGGTGGGACGTCCAACCCGCTCTATGCGCTCTATATTGCCTACGCGAACGACTTTCTGGAACATGAAGACA
>JAHBAO020000354.1 GCA_018500065.2 Octadecabacter sp.
CGCGGTGTTAACTGCAAGAGGGATGCTACAGTGGCGGCAAGTTTCGGCTGGCGTCCTTACGAAGCGAGGGCTTCATGTTGTCACCGTGGGCATCCAAAAACGCCCAAACGCGCGGCGCATCATGGCGACCCAATTCGCGCAGCCACCACGAAACGGATTTTTGAATAAACCAAGCTGGATCGTTGGTGTAATCAGCCGCCCAGCCCAGAATACGCTCGCGAATTTCCAAGTCTTGCGGCTTGGGGTTGTTCATTTTGGTCCAAGGCAGGGTCATGACCATCGCGGCGCGTTTCGTCCACAGATGTTCGGACGTTGTCCAAGCCTCTAGTGTGTCGATGCGCGATGGGTCCGCCAACAAGCGCCGCGAACCGGCACTGCTGACGTGATCGGCAATCGCCCAAGACTCAAATTGGGGAACCCATGATTGGATCAAATCCCACACCGCAACGTCTGGGGTGATGCGGGCCTGCACCAGCAGCTTTGCGGCGGCGACGCGGGCTTCATGAACGTTACTGTCCCAAAGCTCCGCCGCGAGTGCGATGCGGCCTTCAAGCGAAAGTTCCGCGCGCCATTCTTTGACGGCCTCATAGATAGCAGGGTTTGCCACGCCGAAGTAGGGGCGGTCCACCTTGTGATAGGCTTTCATTTCGGCCGCTTTTTGTGCGTTGCCTTGGGTTTGCAAAGCCGCAATCGCGTCTTCTAGCGGGATCATTCGACAGTCACCGATTTCGCCAAGTTGCGTGGCTGGTCAACGTCTGTGCCTTTAGCGACGGCGGTATGATACGCAAGTAGCTGCGCAGGGATCGCATAGACAATAGGTGCAACGAAGGGGTCGACTTCGGGCATCAGGATCGTGTCCCAAACGCCGGGGCCAGCTTCTTTGGCACCTTGTTCATCCGTGATCAACAGCACTTTTCCGCCGCGGGCCATGACTTCTTGCATGTTGGAAATTGTCTTTTCGAACAGCGCATCACGGGGTGCCATAACGATGACTGGCACATGTTCGTCAACCAGTGCGATGGGGCCATGTTTTAGCTCACCTGATGCATAAGCTTCGGCGTGTATATAGCTGATTTCTTTTAGTTTTAATGCACCCTCATGGGCGAGTGCATACATGGGGCCGCGCCCCAGGAACAAGATGTCGCGCGCTTCTGCAAGGTTACGAGAAACGGCCTTTGAACGCTCCCCAAGGGACAGCGCATGGTTCATGATACCTGGAACAGACTTCACTTGTTCAAGCGCTTCAGCCACTTGTTTGGCATCCATATGGCCGCGGTCTTGCGCGGCCTTAATCGCGAGGATCGCGAGCACTGTCAGTTGGCATGTGAAGGCTTTCGTTGATGCCACACCGATTTCTGCGCCGGCCAAAATCGGCAGTGGCAAATCACTTTCGCGGGCGATCGAACTTTCGGGGACATTCACCACCGAGATGATCTTGTCGACCTTGCCCTCGCAATAGCGCAAGGCGGCCAGCGTGTCCGCGGTCTCACCGGATTGGCTGACGAACAAAGCGGCGGTGCCTTTGGTGATCGGTGGTTCGCGGTAGCGGAATTCGGATGCGACGTCGATTTCGACGGGCAGGCGGGCGACCTGTTCAAACCAGTATTTCGCAACGAGGCAGGCGTAATAGGCCGTGCCACACGCCACCATCGTCAAGCGTTCAATACTCGCGAAATCAAGGCCGGGATCGGGCAGTTCAATCTTGCCATCGTTGATGTAGTAGCCAAGCGCGTTGGTCAGCACCGAGGGCTGCTCTGCGATTTCTTTGGCCATGAAATGTTTGTGGCCGCCTTTGTCGACTGAGGCTGTGTCGATGTTGATCACGCGCATTTCACGGTTGGCAATGCGGCCTTCGCCGTCGCGAATTTCGACAGACGCGCGGGTGATGACGGCCCAGTCGCCTTCATCTAAATAGGTCACCTTGTCGGTCATCGGTGCAAGCGCGATGGCGTCAGAGCCGACGAACATTTCGCCGTCGCCGTGTCCGATTGCCAAAGGCGAGCCCTTGCGCGCTGCGATCATCAGGTCTTCTTCGCCTTCAAAGAGAAAACACAGTGCGTAAGCACCTTCAAGGCGTGCAATGGTCTTCTCAGCGGCTTCGCGGGGGGCAAGCCCTTGATCCAAAAGGCTTTGCGCGAGAAGGGCAACGGTTTCAGTGTCTGTATCGGTTTCGTACCCGATGCCTTGCGCGGCGAGCTCTTCGCGCAGTTCGCGAAAGTTTTCGATGATGCCGTTATGAACAACAGCCACGTGACCCGTCTTGTGAGGGTGCGCATTATTCACGTTTGGCTGGCCGTGGGTCGCCCAGCGGGTGTGGCCGATGCCGGATTTTCCGGCGAGGGGTTCATGCACCAGTAAATCTTGCAGGTTCACCAGTTTTCCGACCGCGCGACGACGATCAAGCGCGCCAGCATTTACGGTTGCAATACCCGCGCTGTCATAACCGCGATATTCCAGACGTTTGAGCGCCTCAACAAGGATTGGGGCCGCTTCATGTCGTCCAAGGACACCTACAATTCCACACATTTTCAGGACTCCTTAGCGGCGTTTGCCTTCTTAGACTTTAACTTTTCGAACATCCGACGGGCAAAACCTGTCTTGTTCTCTTGGCGGGCACGTCCGACGGCCAAATCACCATCTGGGACGTTCTTTGTGACGATGGTTCCGGTGGCTGTCATGGAATCGTCGCCCAAGGAAACGGGCGCGACCAACATGGTGTTTGACCCGACAAAAACGTTTTTCCCGATCGTCGTGCGATGTTTGAAAACGCCATCATAGTTACAGGTGATCGTCCCTGCGCCGACATTGGATTTCTCGCCGATCTGCGCGTCACCGATATAGCTAAGGTGGTTCACCTTCGCGCCAGCATCAATCGTCGCGTTCTTGATTTCCACGAAGTTGCCGATTTTTACACCCTCCGACAGTTCCGCACCGGGGCGCAGGCGCGCGTAGGGCCCAACGACGCTTTCGCGCGATACGTGACAGCCTTCAAGGTGGCTGAATGCGCGGATGGTTGCGTTGTTTTCTACGGTCACGCCAACGGCAAAAACAACATTCGGCTCAATCTGCGTGTCCGCGCCAATGTAGGTGTCGTGGCTGAAATACACAGTGTC
>JAHBAO020000244.1 GCA_018500065.2 Octadecabacter sp.
TAGAACACCGCGTGCTTCACGCAGACCACGGCCAGCGACCAACCCCATGTCGAGCAAGAACAAACACAAGACGCCGGTGAACGGTGCCACGATAAAGTTGGACACCTTGTCCAACCCGTCTTGCCCAGTAATTGCCCCGATAAAGAACGCCCCAACCAGCAGAACGATAGACCCGTTCAGCATAATTTCACGCATAAGTTCTTTGTCCATTTTGCGGTCTGAACCGCCCGCCGACACCAGCCAGAGCGCTGATAGGATCGCCGGTGCTTCCATCACTGCGGCGACGGCAACCATGTAGCCTTCCGAAGAAATCGCACGCCCTTCAAGGACGGATGAGGCCGCCACGAACGTCACGATAGAAATTGACCCGTAGTGCCCCGCAACAGCAGCTGCATCGATGCGGCTCAGGTTTGTGAGGACACGCAGCATGCCAAACGCGATGAGAGGTAGGACCGCTGACAATACCAGACCTGCCATAAGTGTCGCAACGAGTGTTCCATCCAAGCCATTGGCCGACACGGCAACGCCGCCCTTGAACCCGATCGCGAACAACAGGTAGATCGACATCGCCTTCGCCGCCGCTTCAGGGACAGTCAAATCTGACCGTCCAAGAGCCGCGCCCAATCCAAGTACAAACGACAAGATGACCGGTGAAAGTAAGTTTGACGCTGCAAGGTTAAGAATTTCAGTCATCGGATATTTTACTCGTCGCTGCGTCAGTTTCTAGGGGTTTATACTTGGATTCACACGTTTCTAAAGTGCTGTAAACTCTTTGGTTTCAGCGTCATAAACTTCTAACCCACCGTGCCCGATGTCATTCCAAAGCCCGTGCAAAGACAGGCGTCCGGCATCAACCGCAGCCTTAACATGCGGGAACGTCATTAGGTTTTCGAGGGACGTCACAACGCTGTCTTTCTCCAACTGTCGCACGCGGGATTCATCATCGCCCGCTAGAAGTTTTTCGAAGCTCGGGCGTAAGATGTCCATCCAGCGGCCAACGTAGCTGTCTTTTTCTTCCAACTCCGGCGCCTTGCCAGAACACATGTCATAGCACCCCTGAACGCCGCCGCAGGAAGAGTGGCCCAGTACGATCAGATGGGACACCTTCAAAGCCGTCACCGCATATTCCACAGCCGCAGACGTGCCATGATGCTTGCCGCCGGATTCCTGAGGAGGGATCAAATTTGCAATGTTACGGTGAATGAAAAATTCGCCCTGATCCGCACCAAAAATAGACGTTACATGCACGCGACTGTCACAGCAGGATACAACCATCGCCCGCGGATGCTGCCCACCCTCGGCGAGTTGGATGTACCAACCTTTGTTCTGCTCATACGTGGTGGCTTTCCAACCGTGATACCGGCGGACCAGATAGTCGGGAAGAGGACGTGCAAGGTTCATAAATGGTTCCTGATCTTCAAGCTTAGTCCTCTGCATAAGGTGAATTTTAGAGAAATTCGAGCGATTTGTGCTGCGGCGAAGAAACCACTTGGAAACCTTGAAGCCGTACTCCTGCGTGTGGGTGAAGAAAGAGTGGGACTAAGATGAATCAAGAATATAGCCGAAGCACGCGTGCAATTTCGCGCCTCATTCCGCAGGAAATTTCTGGACCGGATGTACATGCATTGTCGCCATTTAGTTTGGCCGAAGATGACCTTGGCCAAAGTGAATTGATATGCGCTGGCCTGGAAGAGTTATCTCGCCATTTGAAACGGCTTGATGAGGATTATCAGACTGGACAACTGGACTGCCTGGAAACGCGGGCGCGCAGTGTTGTCATGCTTGCCGATCAGCTTGGATTGCGGCGGGTTGGTCAGGTCGCTGCGGATGTTGTTTACTGCATTGATGACCCACATGAGGCGGCACTGGCTGCAACCTTGTCACGCCTCATGCGGTTGATAACGCAGGCGCTTGATCACGCGGCTGGTCCGGTATCGGCCTTTTGAAACCCGGACATGTGGTTCGGGGTCTGTGGCTCTTACGAACGGCTTGGTCTAGACTGGGTTAACAGCCAGATCCGAGGTCACATGTCTCCCAAGTTCGCCGCCCCGTCCACCAGCGTAATACCACTCATCTCAGTGAAGTCAGATGACTTGGACGCGACGCTCGCCAACCTTCCTGACGTGGCTGCAAGCTGGCTGCGCAACAAGGGGTTTAACGCGTCAATTGGTGCGATCGAAGCGCTTCCAAACGCTGATGGCACGATCAAAGCAGTCTATGTTGGGATAGGGGCAAAGGGGCAGTCGCGCGTTCGTTTTGCACTCGCGGCGGCTGCTGCGAAATTACCTGCTGGAACCTATGCGCTTGATACTATGTTGACGGGGCCGGACCTTGATGAGGCGGCCCTTGGCTTGCTGTTAAGTCTCTATAAGTTTGATCGCTACAAAGCAGTTCCGACCAAAGACCTCGCTTTCGTTGCGCCAGCTGGGGTCGACGCCAAGCGCATTGAAGCGCTCGCCGCGGGAGAATGCCTAACCCGCGATCTTATCAATACGCCGGCGTCCGACATGGGACCGGATGAGTTGGAACAGGCGGCGACATCTTTGGCCAAACAGCATGGTGCAAGTTGCGCGGTTATCAAAGGCGACGACCTTCTTAAGGAAAACCCCCCGCTGATCCACACCGTTGGCCGGGCTTCACCGCGCACGCCACGACTGATTGATATGTCATGGGGAACGACCGGCCCCAAGCTAACTTTGGTGGGCAAAGGGGTGTGTTTCGATACCGGGGGTTTGAACCTGAAACCTGGTGCGTCAATGGGTTTGATGAAAAAGGACATGGGTGGGGCCGCAACGGTGTTGGGCCTAGCGCATATGATCATGGAATTGAAAACGCCGCTGCAACTTCGTGTGCTCATTCCTGCGGTTGAGAACTCTGTCGATGGGTCAGCGTTTCGTCCTGGTGATGTGTTGAACAGCCGCAAAGGGCTGACTGTGGAAATCAACAACACCGATGCCGAGGGGCGCCTCGTCCTAGCGGATGCGCTCGCGTTGGCGGACGAGGGCAAGCCTGACCACATCATTTCAATGGCCACGTTAACGGGTGCTGCGCGTGTTGCTGTTGGGCCCGATCTTGCACCATTTTACACAACCGATGACGCGATGGCACGCGCGCTGCCGCAGGCCGCCGAAGAAACGGCTGACCCCGTGTGGCAGATGCCCTTTCATGAGCCGTATGAAAGCATGATAGAACCGCAGATCGCAGACCTCGACAATGCCCCGTCCGGCGGATTCGCAGGGTCCATTACGGCTGCGTTGTTTTTGCGCCGTTTTGTGACGGACACGCCCTATACCCATTTTGACATTTACGGCTGGAACCCCGTCGCCGCGCCCGCACGTCCCAAAGGGGGGGTAGGCATGGGTGCACGGGCAATCCTTGCCTCCTTGCCAGAGGTCTTAGGTCTATGAGCGATCGTCGCTTAACCCCCGCCAACACACGCGTCGCGGCAAGCCATCTTCGCGGACAAGTGCAAGCGGAAACCTATGTTGATGGACATCTCGCGAGTATTGGCGACGTGGTCGTTGATCTGTGCGCGAGCCCGGCTGGGAAGCGCGATCGCCAGCTCCTTTTTGGGGCCGCCGTAACCGTCTATGAACGGCTGGACGGTTGGGCCTTCGTGCAATCTAAACGTGACGGATATGTCGGCTACATTCCCGAATCCGCGTTGCGCGCACCGAACACCACCACGCATCGCGTCTCATCGCCCGCAACCCATATCTACGAGACGGAGAGCTTCAAATCGCGGGATTTGATTCAGCTACCTTTCGGCGCTGAGGTCACAATCATCAGTGAGTTGCATAAATTTTTCGAGACTCCCTTGGGTTTCATTCCGAAAAAGCACCTGCGCCCAGTTGATCAGTTGTTCGCAGACCCCGCGACCGTCGCGCAATTGTTCTTTGGCGTTCCTTATCTTTGGGGCGGCAATTCTACGCGCGGTGTCGACTGTTCCGGCTTGGTGCAGGCGAGCTACCACGCCTGTGGGCATCTGTGTGCTGGCGACAGTGATATGCAGGGCGATGGACTTGGGCGCGTATTAAGCGCGGACGAGACATTACAGCGTGGCGATTTGATTTTTTGGAAAGGCCATGTCGCAATGATGGTCGATGCTGAAACCATGATCCACGCAAACGCGCACCATATGGCTGTGGTTTATGAAGGCTTGGTTCAGGCAACGTTACGCATCAAGGCGCAAGGTGATGGCGAGATCACAGGAAAGCGGCGCGTGCTTTAGTCGACCGCGCGGATCAGCTTTCGTTCCAAAACACGCAACACCTGACGCAAGTCATTCCCGCGCTTCAAGATTTGTCCTTCCATTCCAAGAACGACGTACTGACCTTGCTTCAAGCGCATGCTTGGGCGCTTTTCGATGCGATACATCGGGTGTTCGGCCGTGCGTCTGAAGATGGAAAAAACCGCCACGCCTTTAAGGTGGGAAATCGCGTAGTCACGCCATTCACCCGCAGCCACAAAGCGCCCGTAAAGGGACAATATCACATTCAGTTCGGTCCGATGAAACGCGGTTTGCGCTGGGGATTGGTTCGGAAAAGGCGTCGGTGCATTCATGTAACCAGAGTTGCGGCTTCGCTTCGTCAAATCAACCCTGCTTTTCGGAAATGTAGCGATGCCGCTAAAACACCGCGACTGGTTCCAATTCGCGCCACAATCGGGCGGCAAACAGACCCCATCGAAAGTCCTCTGGAGGCGCGTTTTTTAGGCCCCACCCAGTGCGCGTCTCCGGAGTGACTTCGTGATTTCAAGAACAGTGAATCGATGTGATCCGGTTGCCTTCACCAACGTTGAAGTTGATGCGATTTGGCCTGTAATCCATCGTTACAGCTTGCCCCGGTCGAATGACCCGCACCTGTCCCAACAGCATCACGCGTTCCAACGCTGTGACATCCTGACCAATAAGGTTGCTGTACGCACTGGCGTTGCAGGTGTCCTCCGCGGGCGCGGGCATTGGATTTGCCGGAGGGGGTGGTGACGCCGCTTCACAAGCGGCCAGAAACATAATCGGGGCAAGCGCAAACATTTTTCTCATCGGGTGTTTATCCAACCCAAACGCAATCTACGCAAGACTAGGGATTGCATGGCGTATCCTCTTCCCCCAACGTGTTCCACAAATATTGGAGGAAAAATCATGCGTACACGCGCAGCCGTAGCACTTGCCGCTGGCCAGCCACTTGAAGTGATGGAGGTCAATCTAGAAGGCCCTCGCGCTGGTGAGGTTCTCGTTGAAATAAAAGCAACCGGTCTGTGCCACACAGACGAATTCACCCGTTCTGGCGACGACCCAGAAGGGATTTTTCCATCAATCCTAGGCCACGAAGGTGCTGGCGTCGTGATTGAAGTTGGCGAAGGCGTAACCAGCCTTGAAGTCGGCGATCATGTTATCCCGCTGTACACACCCGAATGTCGCGAGTGCGAATATTGTTTGAATCCGAAAACGAACCTGTGCCAGCAAATTCGTAGTACCCAAGGGGCTGGGCTTTTGCCTGACGGGTCCACACGTTTCTCAATGCTCGATGGGACCCCGATCCACCATTACATGGGCTGTTCCACGTTCGCCAACCACACGGTTGTGCCGGAAATTGCGCTGGCCAAAGTCCGCAAGGATGCTCCGTTTGATAAGATTTGCTACATCGGTTGCGGTGTCACGACCGGAATTGGCGCGGTCATCAATACGGCCAAAGTTGAAATCGGTAGCACCGCGATTGTGTTTGGCCTTGGTGGAATCGGCCTGAACGTGGTGCAGGGTCTGCGTCTCGCAGGTGCGGACCAGATCGTTGGCGTTGATCTGAACGACAGCAAAATCGAAATGGCAAAACACTTCGGCATGACTGACTTTGTGAATCCGTCCAAAGTTGACGGCGATCTTGTCGCGCACTTGGTTGAATTAACAGGTGGCGGCGCTGATTACACATTTGACGCCACCGGAAACGTGCAGGTTATGCGCACCGCGTTAGAAGCGGCGCACAAAGGGTGGGGCGAAAGCATCATCATCGGTGTTGCCCCGGCAGGCGCCGAGATTTCCACCCGTCCTTTCCAGCTCGTGACAGGTCGTAGCTGGCGTGGGACCGCGTTTGGTGGGGCTTCAGGGCGCACAGATGTTCCAAAGATCGTTGACTGGTACATGGACGGAAAGATCGAAATCGATCCGATGATCACGCACACTATGTCCCTTGACGACATCAACAAAGGCTTCGATTTGATGCATTCAGGTGAAAGCATCCGCGGCGTTGTCGTTTATTGATACTTAGGCGCAGGTCCGGTCGATGATCGGGCCTGCGCCCGCCTAAACAGCATAGCGCGCAAGGAATGTCTGCACAGCGCCCGTCACAATCCGTTCTTTCTGGGTGTCGTCGAAGGCCGTATCCATGCTGAAA
>JAHBAO020000313.1 GCA_018500065.2 Octadecabacter sp.
CCGCCGTGCAGCGCACCTGTGCTGCCGCTGACCGGACAGGCCACGCGATTTTGCACACGCTTTATGGTCAGTCGCTAAAACAGCAGGCTGAATTCTACATCGAATACTTCGCCATTGACCTGATCATGTCTGATGATGGCGTCTGCACTGGCGTTGTGTGCTGGAAACTTGATGATGGCACGATGCACGTCTTCAACGCGAAGATGGTTGTTTTGGCGACAGGTGGCTATGGCCGCGCATACTTCTCAGCGACGTCTGCCCACACCTGTACGGGTGACGGTGGTGGCATGGTCGCCCGCGCTGGGCTGCCGTTGCAAGATATGGAATTCGTTCAGTTCCACCCGACAGGTATCTACGGTTCCGGCTGTTTGATCACCGAGGGCGCACGGGGCGAGGGCGGTTACCTCACCAACTCCGAGGGCGAGCGTTTCATGGAACGCTACGCCCCGAACTACAAAGACCTCGCGCCGCGTGACTATGTTTCCCGCTGTATGACAATGGAAATCCGTGAAGGTCGCGGTGTTGGCGCAGGCGGGGATCACATCCACCTGAACCTCAACCACTTGCCTGCCGAAGCATTGGCCGAACGTCTGCCGGGTATCTCTGAATCCGCGAAAATTTTCGCAGGCGTTGACGTGAACAAGGAACCGATCCCTGTCTTGCCGACTGTGCACTACAACATGGGCGGTATTCCAACGAACTATTTTGGTGAGGTTCTGAACCCGACAAAGAAAGACCCGAACGCCATTGTGCCGGGCCTGATGGCCGTTGGTGAAGCGGGCTGTGCCTCCGTGCACGGTGCGAACCGTCTTGGGTCAAACAGCCTGATCGACTTGGTCGTGTTTGGTCGCGCTGCCGCGATCCGTGCAGGTAAGGTCGTCGACCGCGACGCTGCAATTCCAAGCACGCACAAGCCATCTGTGGACAAAGCGTTTGATCGTTTTGACGGGCTACGCCACGCAAACGGCGGCACCGAAACAGCCGCGCTGCGCCTTGAGATGCAAAAAGCGATGCAAGAAGATGCCGCCGTCTTCCGCACGGACAAGACCCTGAAAGAGGGCGTCAAGAAGATGACGGACATCGCCAAGAAGATGGGCGATCTGCACGTTACGGACCGTTCAATGGTGTGGAACTCCGATCTGATGGAAACGCTGGAATTGGCGAACCTGATGCCCAACGCATTGGCAACAATCGTTGGTGCCGAAGCCCGAAAAGAATCCCGCGGCGCCCACGCCCACGAGGATTACGCAACGCGTGACGATGAAAACTGGCGTGTGCACACGATCAGCCATGTGGACGGCGCGAAGGTCAAGCTAAGCCACCGCCCGGTTATCACCAAACCGCTAAGCACGGAAAAAGAAGGCGGCATCAACCTGAAGCGCATCGCCCCGAAAGAACGGACCTTCTAATGCGCGCTGCGATTCTTCTTATTGCACTGACTGCCTGTACCCCTGTTCCGATTTCACCGGAGCGGGCGGCGGAAATTTGCGAAGAGAAAGCAAGAGCCGCGCAAGGGCCGAGCGGATCTGTTACCGTCGGGACCAATAGCAATTCGGGTGGCTTTGGTGGTGTCGAGATTGGCGTTTCATCGGATTTCATCGCGGGTCGTGATCCGCTTGAAGTCTATGGCCAATGTGTCTTTGATCGGACGGGCGCATCCCCCATTCGCCCACCTGTTCTGCGCTAGCTTGAGTTTGGAGAAAAACATGAAATTGATCGCCACACTAACTGCCGCCACCCTGACATTGTCTGCTTGTACTGTGGTCGAAACAGCCGCAGTCGATACCGGCCGCGAAGCCGCCAAAGCCGTCGTTGGCCCTATTGTTGCTGACACCATTCCTGGCCCGGCTGGCGTCGTCATCACGAATTGCGTGATCGACAACGCATCTGGCGAAGAACTGTTCACGCTAGGTGTTCAGGGTGCAACGCCCGAGAACATCTCACTCGTTTCCAATATCCTTGCACGGCCTGAAACCGTGACCTGCGCGACCTCTGCGCTGACTTAACAACAGGAGCCTACAGACATGGTTCAACTGACCCTGCCCAAGAATTCCCGCATGACGACTGGTAAAACATGGCCCAAGCCTGAAGGTGCCAGCAATCTGCGCAAAGTGCAGATCTATCGCTGGAACCCTGACGATGGGAAAAACCCGAGCTTGGACACGTATTTCGTGGACTTGGACAGCTGTGGACCGATGGTTCTGGACGTTCTCATCAAGATCAAAAGCGAGATTGACCCGACGCTGACGTTCCGCCGTTCGTGTCGCGAAGGAATCTGCGGATCTTGCGCGATGAACATCGATGGCATCAACACATTGGCTTGCATCTACGGCATGGACGAGATCAAGGGCGACATCAAAATTTACCCGCTGCCGCACATGCCTGTGGTGAAGGATTTGATCCCCGACCTGACGCACTTCTACGCGCAGCACGCCTCCGTTATGCCGTGGCTTGAGACCAAGACAAACCGCCCCGCGAAAGAGTGGAAGCAGTCTGTTGATGACCGCAAAAAGCTTGATGGTTTGTATGAGTGCGTCATGTGTGCGTGCTGTTCCACATCTTGCCCATCTTATTGGTGGAACGGTGATCGCTATCTTGGGCCAGCAGCCTTGCTGCATGCCTACCGCTGGATCATCGATTCACGCGATGAGGCCACGGGCGAGCGTTTGGATGACCTTGAGGATCCGTTTAAATTGTACCGCTGCCACACGATCATGAACTGCGCCAAGACGTGCCCGAAGGGGCTGAACCCAGCGGCCGCGATTGCCCATGTTAAAAAGATGATGATCGAACGGACGGTTTGATAAACGACAGAACGTTTTACGAAGTTAGAAAAGCGGCGCCTTAAACTCGGGGCGCCGCTTTTTGTTTGCTACGGGACGCTCCGCGGGGGATATTTTTGAAACAAAGGCAAGGGGAAGAAAGATGTCAGAACCTGTAGACGCAGCCGCACGCCGTGCGGTTGAACCTGTAATCTGTTATCCGATCACGGATTTGCCGCAGCCTGATTTGGCGCTTTATCAGCGCGCGGCTGAGGGCGCGGTTGTGACGAACGAGGCCACAGCGCAGCCCCGTGAGGCGGCATGTATTACGGTGCCTGCAGGTAGCTTTTTGCGCATCACCTCGGTTGAAGGGTCGCAAGTAGGAGACCTTAACCTGTTTAATTTGGGTGATTTAAGCGAGCGGTTCTATTCCGGCAAGACCCGCGCGTTGCATGGAACCCACGTCAGTACCGGGGAACGCCTTTGGTCGTGTTTTCCGCAATTGCGCCCTATGGCGACGATCGTGACGGACACGCTGGACTGGTATGGAATCGACGAATACGGCGGGTCGGTGCATGACGTGATCGGCACGCGTTGCGATCCGTATACAGGGCGGCTGCTGCAGGGAAATGACTACCACCATTGCTGCCATTCAAACCTGACCCGCGCGCTGGCAGACCATCTGGGCGTTTCCGTGCAAGAGGCCGAGCCGCATATTCATGATGTTTTAAATGTCTTTATGTGTACCGGGTTCACCCGCGACACGGGCCAGTATTTTATGAAGGCGTCTCCGGTACGGCCTGGGGATTATATTGAAATGTTCGCTGAGATTGACCTGCTCGCGGTGCTAAGCGCGTGCCCCGGTGGGGATTGCGGGGCAGAGCACACCAGCGATGCCGCGCCGTGTTTTCCGCTGCATATGTCGGTGCGCACACCGGCCAAGGACGCGCTGCAAGGTTGGATTCCCCCCAAGCGCAACGCCTATGATCGCTCGCACGGGGCCTAGGTGAAGGCCGCTTTCAGGGCGATTTCGATCATGTCACCAAAGCTGCGTTCGCGTTGATCTGAAGGTAGGGCTTCGCCCGTGAGCAGGTGGTCGGATACTGTCATGACCCCAAGTGCGCGGCGGCCGTAGCGGGCGGCAAGTGTGTAAAGCTCTGCTGCTTCCATTTCGACGCCCAAAATGCCGTGGCGTTGCATTTCCTTATTTAGATCGGGGCGTTCGTCGTAGAACGTATCGGATGAATAGATGCTGCCGACATGCACACCGACGTCCGTGCCTTCCGCTGCGTGGTAGGCTTTGTGCAGAAGATCGAAGTCTGCCACAGGTGCGTAGTTTAATTCCTTGAAAATTGTAGAACTGGGTGTGGCAACGGTGCAGGCTGTCATCGCCAAGATAACATCACGCACTTTGACGTGGTCCTGCATCCCGCCACACGAACCGATTCGAATAAGTGTCTGAACATCGAAATCGCGGATAAGTTCATTGGCGTAGATCGACATAGAAGGCATGCCCATGCCTGACCCTTGGATCGTGACGCGATTACCGTTCCATTCACCGGTAAATCCAAACATGCCGCGTACTTCGTGGACGCATTTGGCCCCTGTCAGAAAGGTCTCAGCGGCCCATTTCGCACGGTAGGGATCACCGGGCATCAGCACGACATCAGCGATTTCTTCCTTTTCGGCACCAATATGGATGGTCATGCGTTTTGCCTTTCAGTGTGCAGTTAACCCGATGCTAGGCCTGTGCGCGGGTGGGTTCAAGGGATGGGGTCGGGTCAGGAAATCCTGACTGGAGAATTTTGTGAACGTCGTTCACTGTGAGCGTGGGTTACACATGAAAGGACCTCATATGTTCTATAAATCAATTGGAATTCTCGCGCTTTGTGGCGGGTTGGCCGCCTGTGATGTTGTTACGCATCCGGTCGCGGTCGTTGGCCCAAGCAACACGATCTATCGCGGCACGGCCACTGCCACCCTATTTGAAGGGGGCTGGTTTCAGGTCAGCAATGGCCCCAACACCTGTCAGGGACGCTATAGCCCCGGCACGATCGGAACGACGACGACATTTCCTGTGACCTGCACAAACGGGCTTTCGGGGATTGGCACCGCGACCTATCAATCCGCGCTTGAAGGGGGTGGGGAGATCACCATGCAAGACGGCACAAAGTGGCAGTTTATCTTCGGGCGCCGCTCTCTCGGTCTTTAAAGAATTTGCGGCGGCATTCGCGACTTGAATACCGCCGCACTCCGCCGCACTCTGGCCGCGACACAGATTGGATTTAGTATGTTAAGATTTTCGACAATTGCCGTTGCCCTGATGTCGTTGTTTGCACCCATTACGGTGTCCGCACAGAGCGCTGAAGAATTGGCATTGGTGAAGGGGATCTTTGCGCAGCTTAACCCACGCTCCATTGCAGAAAACAAAGAATTTTGCGGCTACATCGGGCTCGACGGTGCCGGTAACTTGGCTTTTTCCCAGCCGACACCGGGCAATAGCGACAGCTGCCTCGCGGATGATCCAACCAATATCGATGTTATCACCACGTCCTATCACACCCATGCCGCGTTCTCGCCGGATTATTCCAGCGAATTGCCAAGCGGTGCGGACATGGAAGGCGATGAGGACGAAGGTATTGATGGATGGGTCGCCACACCGGGTGGGCGGCTTTGGTATATCGACACCGAAGACATGATCACGCGGCAGATTTGCGGAATTGGGTGCGTTCCATCCGACCCCGATTTTGTCGCCGGCGACAGCGGCATCATCGAACAAAGCTATAGCTATGATGAATTGATTATCAAACTCGACGAGTGATCGTCACGTTGTTTGACAGTCTATTCAGCCGCGACATCCGATGGGTCGGCGAGATCAACAATATCATCCATGATACGGTTTAATTCGAAATCTTTCGGCGTGTAGACGCGTGCGACGCCCATCTGTGATAGGCGGTCCGCGTCCTCATCCGGAATAATCCCGCCAACAACGACTGGAATGTGCGACAACCCTTGGGCTTTCATCTTTTCCATCAGTTCCGAAATCAGCGGAATGTGCGAACCCGACAGAATGGACAGGCCGACAACGTGAACATCATCGCGGATTGCGGC
>JAHBAO020000233.1 GCA_018500065.2 Octadecabacter sp.
ACTGACCAGAACTGTTTTCAAGACCGATAGTCCGCGTTGATCGTTATGTATCCGTGGGTCAAATCGCAGGTCCAAACAGTGCCCATGCCACCACCGATACCAAGATCGACAGTGATGAGGATATTCTGTTGCTTCATATGATCTGCACCGGCTGCCTCGCTGTAGTTGGGCGATACCCAGCCGTTCTCGGCGACCATTACATCCCCGAATTTAATGGAAAGGCGATCGCGATCAGCTTGCGCGCCGGATTTGCCAACGGCCATGACGATACGACCCCAATTTGGATCTTCCCCGGCAATAGCCGTTTTAACAAGGGGTGAATTGGCGATCGAAAGCCCAACTCGCCGCGCTTCTGCGTCAGACGCAGCGCCCGTTACCTTAACTTCGACAAACTTGGTTGCCCCTTCACCGTCACGCACGACTTGATGCGCAAGGTCCAACATCACACCGTGTAAAGCCTGTGTGAAACCCGCGCTATCAGTCACGTCGACACCGGATGCGCCCGTTGCTGCCACCATGAGGCTGTCAGACGTTGAGGTGTCACTGTCTACCGTAATGCAGTTGAACGTTTGATCCGTAAGCGCGCCAAGAAGGGCTTGCAGCGCAGGCTGTTCGATTTTTGCGTCGGTAAAGATGTACACAAGCATCGTTGCCATATCGGGCGCGATCATGCCTGAGCCTTTGGCAATGCC
Source organism: Octadecabacter sp. (assembly GCA_018500065.2). GTDB lineage: Bacteria > Pseudomonadota > Alphaproteobacteria > Rhodobacterales > Rhodobacteraceae > Octadecabacter. The sequence goes on from JAHBAO020000233.1 coordinate 693, forward strand.
CGTGATCTTTACGGTCTTGCCTTCAATCAAGACCTCAGCGCTCGAACCTTTTGCGAAGGTGTCGGTCGTCATAATGGCATTGGCTGCGTCTTCGATCCCCGCAGGGCTTAAGCTTGCCGCAAGATCAGCGACTTTTGTTGTAATCTTGTCGTGTGGCAGGCGTTCACCGATGACGCCCGTTGACGCGGTAAAGATGCGTGATTTTGGAATTCCAGTCGCATTGGCAACTGTTTCGCAAATCGCCGCAACTGACTTCTCGCCTGCGGACCCCGTAAACGCATTAGAATTACCTGAGTTCACAAGAATTGCGGCGCGGTCGGTGGACGATAACGATCCGCCAAGCTTGGATTGACAATCCAACACCGGCGCGGAGCGCGTGGCGGAACGCGTAAAAACACCCGCGACGGATGTGCCAGCGGTAAATTCTACCAGCATGACGTCTTTGCGGTTTTTGTATTTGACACCCGCCGCTCCGGACGCAAAACGAACGCCGTCGATCTCGGGCAATGTCGGAAACGCGTCAGGTGCGAGGGGGGAGATGGTCATTCTTAGTCCTCTAGAAGCTCAAGGTTCTGGATCAGCGAGAAATCAAACTGGCCTTCTTCCGGCAGCGTGATTTCAGCGGCTTCTGTCAGACCATTGATGAGCGTGTTTAGGGCTTCTTGCTGAATTTCGGATGCCAGCTCACTGCGCAGGTCTTCCACCGTCGGAAGTTCCGTCCGCCGTGTTTCGTTGAGCTGTACGACATGCCAGCCGAATTGCGTCTGAACTGGAGCGGAAACCTCGCCGACCTCCAATGTCATAACGGCTGCCTCAAACTCAGGAACCATCATACCCGCGCCGAACCAACCAAGTTCACCACCGGATGGACCAGATGGGCCAGTGGAACGTTCTTGTGCAGTTTCCGCAAAGTCCGCACCGCCGTCGATCATCGTCTTAACTTCGGTTGCTTCTTCTTCAGTCGCAACCAGAATATGGGACGCGTTGAACTCTGTGTCAGGCTCAACGCCCTCAAAACGCGTGTCATAAGCGGCTTGAATATCTTCGTCGCTGACTGGTGCGCTGGTGATCGAATTTACAATTTCGCCAGCCCGAAGGGACCGCGTTTCGTTAGCGAGTGCAATGCCGACGCGCTTGGGTTCAATCTCAAGTGAATCGGCAAGAAGCTGCTGGTTTACCAGCTGTTCAACGAGGCCATTGAAGACAACATCGTCCGGTAGTTGCTGATACTGTTCAGGTAGCTGGGAGCGCAGCATCACGAGTTGGCCCAAAGTGATCTCTGAACCGTTTACCGACGCAACGACTGTCTCGGCAGTCATGTCACCATGTGCGTCTGCATGGGCAAACGTTGCTGAGAGGGAGAAAAGTGCGGCTGAAGCCAGCAATTGGGTGCGAAATAGCATGTTAACAGTTCCTTGATGAGCCGCAGCTTGGCCGTGGCGTTGACACCTTAATGACGGCCCCTTACATCCCAATAAGGTCCTTTGGAGGCCGGTCTTGGCCCTGTTTCTATGGGGCGTGCGCGACAGGCACAACCAACCTCCTCACACATTGATGTTAGAGACGCCAAAAGAGGCGCGCCCGGAGAGAATATGCTCGGTCTTGGAACCATCGCAAAGAAGATTTTTGGTACGCCGAACGACCGTTTGGTTAAGGCGACGCTTCCGATGATCGAGAAGATCAACGCGCTCGAGGTCGAGTGCGAAGCGCTGAGCGATGAAGGCATTAAAGCCAAGACCGAAGAACTGGCAAAACGCGCAACGGAAGGCGAAAGCCTCGATGCGTTGCTGCCAGAGGCATTTGCAAACTGCCGTGAAGCTGCCAAACGTGCGCTGGGCTTACGGGCGTTTGATGTTCAGCTGATGGGCGGGATATTCCTGCATCAAGGCAATATCTCTGAGATGAAAACGGGTGAAGGTAAGACACTTGTCGCGACGTTCCCTGCGTACCTGAATGCCCTCACGGGTAAGGGCGTGCATGTTGTTACGGTTAACGATTACCTCGCGAAACGTGACGCGGAATGGATGAGCCAAGTGTTTACGTTCTTGGGTCTGACAACGGGCGTTATTTATCCGCAGCAGCCGGAAGACGAGAAAAACGCGGCGTATCGTTGCGATGTGACCTATGCGACGAACAATGAACTTGGGTTCGACTACCTGCGCGACAACA
>JAHBAO020000332.1 GCA_018500065.2 Octadecabacter sp.
GCGGTTCAAAATACAAACGATCCGAGGTGTCGTAGTCGGTGGACACGGTTTCGGGGTTGCAGTTGATCATGATGGTTTCATAGCCCTGATCGGTGAGGGCGTAGCAGGCGTGGCAGCAGCAGTAGTCAAATTCGATGCCTTGGCCGATGCGGTTCGGGCCACCACCGAGGATGACAACCTTTTTGCGATCAGAGGGGCGGGCTTCACATTCCACTTCGCCCATCATCGGGGCTTCGTATGTGGAATACATGTAGGGTGTTTGCGCTTCGAATTCGGCGGCGCAGGTGTCAATGCGCTTGAAGACGGCTTTGACGCCAAGGTTCAGGCGTGCGCGGCGCACGTTGTCTTCATCGCGGCCTGTTAGGGTCGCAAGACGTGCGTCTGAGAAACCGAGCATCTTGAGCTGGCGCAGGCCTTCTTCGTCTGTCGGTAGACCTTCCGCGATGACGACAGCTTCGGCGTCGATGATTTCGCGGATGCGCTCAAGGAACCAGGGGTCAAACGCGGTGACGGTTTGGATTTCATCATCAGAGAGGCCGTGGCGCATGGCTTGGGCGATGACGCGGATACGGTCCGGTGTCTGTTGTGCGAGGGCTTTGGTAATGGCGGCTTTGTCAGGCGCACCTTCAATTTCGATGTCGTCGAACCCGGTCAGGCCCGTTTCCATCGAGGCGAGCGCCTTTTGCATGGATTCGTGGAAGGTGCGGCCAATGGCCATGGCTTCGCCGACGGATTTCATTGCGGTGGTCAGGTAGGGTTCGGAACCTGGGAATTTTTCGAAGGCGAAGCGTGGGATCTTGGTGACGACGTAGTCGATGGATGGCTCAAAGCTCGCGGGGGTGACGCCTGTGATGTCGTTGTCGAGTTCATCCAGCGTGAAGCCAACCGCCAGTTTCGCGGCAATCTTGGCGATCGGGAAACCTGTGGCTTTGGACGCCAGCGCAGACGAACGGGACACGCGCGGGTTCATTTCAATCACGACCATGCGACCGTCGGCGGGGTTCACGGCCCACTGAACGTTGGAACCGCCGGTTTCGACGCCAATTTCGCGCAGCACGTTGATGGAGTGCGTGCGCATCAGTTGGTATTCTTTGTCGGTCAATGTGAGGGCAGGGGCGACGGTGATACTGTCGCCTGTGTGAACGCCCATTGGATCGACGTTCTCAATTGAGCACACAATAATGGCGTTATCGGCGGTGTCGCGCACAACCTCCATTTCGTATTCTTTCCAGCCGAGCAGCGATTGGTCGACCAGAATTTGCGCAACAGGGGAGGCTTCCATGCCTGTGCGGCAGAAGTGTTCGTATTCTTCGCGGTTGTAGGCCACGCCGCCGCCGGTGCCGCCCATTGTAAAGGCGGGGCGGATGATGGCGGGCAGGCCGATTTCTTCCAAAGCGTCCATCGCGATGGCGATACCGGCTGGGATGTCGAATTTGTCGGTGATGCGCGGTGCGGTTTTGTCTTTGGTTGGGGCGGTGACGATGGTGGCTTTTGGGTTTTCGATACCAAGGCGGTCCATCGCTTCGCGAAATAGCTGGCGGTCTTCGGCCATTTCAATGGCTTCGCGCTTGGCGCCGATCATTTCAACGCCGGCAACTTCGAGGATGGATTTGTTCGCGGCATCTGCACCGAATTCTTCCAGCACCGCGTCGAGTTCAGTACCTTCAAACAGCTGGCTGATTGTCATTTCATCGGCGGCGAGCGCGGTGTTCAGGCCGGTTTGCCCGCCCATTGTCGGCAGCAGCGCATCGGGGCGTTCTTTAAGGATGATTTTGGCGACAACGGCGGGGGTGATCGGTTCGATGTAGGTTGCGTCCGCCATGTCAGGGTCGGTCATGATTGTCGCGGGGTTGGAGTTCACCAGAACGACGCGATACCCTTCTTCGCGCAATGCTTTGCAGGCTTGGGCGCCGGAGTAGTCAAATTCACAAGCTTGGCCGATAACAATAGGGCCCGCGCCGATGATCATGATCGACTTGATGTCGGTTCTCTTTGGCATGGCAGCGCCCCCTAATTTTGCAAATTATCGTGCTTATAGGGATGGCGCGAACGGGTGCAAGGGGGAGTCTGGTTGAGATGGGCTATAAAAGGCAAAAATTGCCGAAATGAAGCGGCGGGCGGCGTTCGAACCGGGCCTTAACCGCTTGACTTTCAGGGTGCCACGCGGTGTATCAGCGTCGATTGATTTATCCGACCCGAAGGAAATGCTATGCACGCCTACCGCAGCCACTCTTGCGCCGAATTGAATAAGGACAACGTAGGCGAGACTGTTCGCCTGTCTGGTTGGGTGCATCGCGTCCGTGACCACGGTGGGCTGTTGTTCATTGATTTGCGCGACCATTTTGGCATCACGCAGGTGATGGCGGACCCTGATAGCCCTGTATTCAAGGACATTGAAAAGGTACGTTCGGAGTGGTGTATCCGCATTGATGGCAACGTTATGGCGCGGGATGAAAGCCTTGTGAATGACAAGCTGCCAACGGGTGAGATTGAAGTGTTCATTCGTGACATCGAAGTGCTTGGCGCGGCGGAAGAGCTGCCGTTGATGGTATTTGGCGATCAGGAGTACCCTGAGGAAACGCGTCTGAAGTACCGTTACCTCGATCTGCGTCGCGAAAAGATGCAGGCCAACATGAAGCTGCGCTCTGACGTTGTGGCGTCTATGCGTAAGCGCATGTGGGACAAAGGGTTCCGCGAGTACCAGACACCAATTATCACAGCATCGTCCCCTGAAGGCGCGCGTGATTTCTTGGTGCCGTCACGTTTGCACCCGGGCAAGTTCTATGCGCTGCCGCAGGCACCACAGCAGTTCAAGCAGCTGATCATGGTCAGCGGCTACGACAAGTATTTCCAGATTGCGCCGTGTTTCCGCGATGAAGACCCGCGTGCGGACCGCTCACCAACAGATTTCTACCAGCTTGACCTTGAGATGAGCTTTGTTGAGCAGCAGGACGTGTTTGATACGATCCAGCCAGTGATCACAGGTATCTTTGAAGAATTCGGCAAGGGCCGTAAGGTTGACCAGACGTGGGAGCAGATTTCGTATCGTGATGCCGCGCTTTGGTATGGCACGGATAAGCCCGACCTGCGCAACCCGATCAAGATGCAGGTCGTGTCCGAGCATTTCAAAGATTCCGGTTTCGCGATTTTTGCCAAGTTGCTGGAACAAGAGGGCACCGAAGTGCGCGCTATTCCTGCGCCAACAGGTGGTGGGCGTAAGTTCTGTGACCGGATGAATTCATTTGCGCAAAAAGAAGGGCTGCCTGGCATGGGCTATATCTTCTGGCGCAAGCAGTCTGCGGATTCCATCGCGCAAGAGCGTGGGATTACCGTGAAAGAGGTGAATGCGCTGATTAAGTCCGGTGAGATTACTTTGGGTGATGAGGCCGCTGGCCCATTGGCCAAGAACATCGGCCCTGAGCGCACCGAAGCGATCCGTCAACAGCTTGGTCTTGGTGTTGGTGATGCGGCGTTCTTCCTTGGCGGTAAGCCGAAAGCGTTTGAAGGCGTGGCTGGTAAGGCGCGCGCCGTGATTGGGGATGAGCTTGGGCTGACAGATACCAACCGTTTCGCATTCGCATGGATCGTCGATTTCCCGATCTATGAGCGCGACGAAGAAACAGGTAAAATTGATTTTGAACACAACCCGTTTTCCATGCCGCAGGGCGGGATGGCAGCGCTGGATGGCGACCCCGAGGATGTGCTTGGGTATCAATATGACCTCGCATGTAACGGCTATGAGCTGGTGTCCGGCGCGATCCGGAACCACCGCCCTGAGATCATGTTCAAGGCGTTTGAAATTGCCGGATACGGCAAAGACGAAGTCGAAAAGCGGTTTGGTGGCATGGTGAATGCGTTCCAATACGGTGCGCCGCCCCACGGTGGTTGTGCGGCGGGTGTTGACCGGATTGTTATGCTGCTCGCGGATGCGGACAACCTGCGTGACGTGATTATGTTCCCGATGAACCAGCGTGCAGAAGACGTGATGATGGGCGCACCGAGCCTGCCGATGAACGAACAAATGCGCGAATTGAGCCTGCGGGTTGTGCCGCAAGAAAGCTAAATCACACGACATATTGAAGGATGGGCGGGGCAATTCCCCGCCCATTTTCGTTTTGGGCGCGCGACACGGGGTTGATTGCGCGTATAAACGGCACAAATTGATCCCATAGGAGGACCCGTTCGTGCCGTTTGACCCGACCATTGCAGCGATCCGTTTTGGCATCGGGTTGTCCCCGACGATTGCCGCGCCAAGCTCGGTCGCGGATATGTTGGCGCGGCTGACGGGGCCAGACACAATTGCGGCTGAGGTTCCGATCCCGACCTATACGGACGTGTACCCGTCGCCCTTGGATTATCGCCAAGCGACGCGGGCTTTAACGCAAGCGCGCGGAACCGATGGGGAAGACGCGGCGGATGAACACCGCCGTCAGGTCCGCCAAGACGGGACCGACGCGATGTTGTCATTCGTCAAAGCCGATCTTATCCGCGCAGCCTATACAGAAGACGGATTTCGTGAACGTCTTGTGCGGTTCTGGGCCGATCATTTTACAGCGCGTCCCACCAAAGGCATCGACCGGCATTTGATCTCGCCCTACATCGAAGAAGCCATTCGCCCTTATGTGGCGGGCAATTTCGCGGACATGCTGATCGCGGTTGTTGGCAGTCCGATGATGATTTGGTTTCTGGACCAACATCAGTCTATGGGCCCCAATTCCCAAGCAGCCCGTGGCGGTAACAAGGGTTTGAACGAAAATCTTGCACGAGAGCTATTAGAACTTCACACGCTTGGTGTTGGCGGGGGCTATCAGCCATCGGACGTGCGCGCGCTGGCTGAACTTTTGACGGGCGTTTCTGCAAGTGCGCAAGACGGCGGCTATTTTCGCCCCAGCCATGCCGAACCCGGGCCAGAACTGGTTTTGGGCGTTGAATATGGTGGCGGTGAAGCCAGCATTGAGGACGTAAATGCCGGGCTACGCGGGCTCGCAATGCATCCAGATACGGCGCGCCATCTTGCGCGAAAATTGGTAACGCATTTCGTTGGGCCAAGTCCAAGTTTGACTTTGGTTGACGCGATGGCGGCACGGTATTTGCAAGATGGCGGTGCGTTATTTGGAATGTATGAGGTGTTGCTGGAGCATGAAGATGCATGGAACAGTGTGGCCCGTAACGTAAAGCAACCGTTTGATTTTATTGTCTCATCAATGCGCGCGCTGGGCGTCGAACGAGATGAGATTTCGAATGCAGAGAACGTTGCAATTCGCCGGTATATACACCGTCCGATGACGGTGATGGGGCAGACATGGCAACGCCCTGTGGGGCCGGATGGATGGCCCGAAGAGGAAGAAAACTGGATCACGCCGCAGGGCATGGCGGGGCGGATCACGTGGTCGATGCAGGTGCCGCAGAACCTGCTGGATCACCTGCCTGATCCGCGCGCGTTTGTGTACACGGCCCTTGGCCCGACGCCTCCTGAGGCGGTTTTGTTTGCGGCAAATGCGGCGGAAACCGTGAGTGACGGGGTAGGCCTTGTGCTGGCATCTGCCGCGTTCCAGAGGAGATAGGCTATGGATCGCAGAAAATTCCTGATTGGCGGTGCGGCGTTAGGGTGTTCGGCTGCGGCGTCGCCGTTCGTCACGCCTGTTGCGATGGCGGCGGCCCCTTGGGATGCGCGGTTGGTGGTGATCATCTTGCGCGGGGCGATGGACGGGGTGGATGTGATCCAACCTTACGGCGACCCTGCGTTGGCGGAACTGCGGCCGACCTTGGTCACGGGTAAAGCCGCTGATTTGGATGGGTTTTATGCGCTGCATCCTGCGTTTGAACCGCTGCGCCCGCTGTGGAATGCGGGGGAATTCGGGGCGGTGCAGGCGGTGTCTACGCCGTACCGTGACAAGCGCAGCCATTTTGACGGACAGGATATTTTGGAGGCCGGACTGCCGGATTTGTCTGGCGGTGGGCTGCGCGATGGCTGGTTGAACCGCATGTTGCAGGTGGTTCCGGGGTTGGAGCCTGAGGTGGCGTTCGCGATTGGGCGCGAGCAGATGCTGGTGTTGTCAGGGGATGCGCCTGCATCGCGCTGGTCGCCGGATGCGCGGTTGTCGATTTCACCGAATGCGCGGGCGTTGCTGAGTGTGGTGCATCATGACGATCCGTTGTTTCGCGATGCGTCCGAGGATGCGATTGCCATTGCGGAGCAGATTTCGCTGCAGGCGGATCTGGCGCAAGAGACCGAAACGATGATGGCTGAAAGCCCGATGATGGAGGCCGTTTCGCGTGGTGGCGAACATGTGAAGATTGCGGAATTCGCCGCGTCGCGCATGCGAGCGGATACGCGGATTGTGTCGTTTTCGATCAACGGATGGGACACCCACGCGCACCAGAGCAACGGTATGAAAAACGGCGCGCGCGCGTTGACGGATACGATTTTGACGCTGAAGGCTGGGCTCGGTGCAGCTTGGGACAAAACGGCGGTGCTGTGTTTGACGGAATTCGGGCGCACGGCGCGCGAAAATGGCAGCGGCGGAACGGATCACGGCACAGGCGGCGCGATGCTTTATGCGGGGGGCGCCCTGCGCGGTGGTCAGGTGGTCGGGGAGTGGCCCGGTTTGGGCGAGAGCGACCTTTATGCAGGGCGCGACTTGCTGCCAACGCGCGATGTGCGCGCGCATGTGGCTTGGGTCATGCGGGGGCTGATCGGCCTTGATCAAGCGGTGCTTGAACAGGCTATTTTTCCAGGTCTCGAACTTGGTCCGAACCCTGGCTTGGTACGATAGATGCGAACAAGCGTTTCACTTTGACTTGATCGCTTGCTCTTTGCATCGCCCTTCGGTCGAGCGCGAAAAGCGATGTACCCTGTTTCAGGATAAAGTCGAAACGCTTTATACGCCTGTGTTTGGTTCAATCGTTTCGATGACCTGTGTTGTGTCTTCGGCCAAGGATTGCGCCGGCTGACCAACAGTTGCCATGACAGCAGCACCCAGAAGGACGAGGCCGGCGGTCAGAACCATCCAGTCGATTGTTGTGTTACCGTCTTCTTCGGTCCAGAATTTCTTAACAAAGCGTTCCATTTGCTTGATATCCTCTTGCTGAGTTACCCATCATCGCGGACTGTATGCCCAGCAATTGGGGCAGGATTCTGCCCGACCTGCGGCGGGCGTGGGTGCATATTGGGGAATTGTAATGATTAAAAATGAGCGGCCGGTAGGCCCAGTGGTGGCGTTTGAAGGGGCTGTTTTTCCCACGGGGCGCACGTTGACGGGCACGCATGTGCGCTTGGAAAAGATTGATCTTGAACGGCATGGTGCAGCGCTTTGGGGGCAGATGGCGAGGCAGGATCGGTTGTGGGACTACCTGTTTGAGACCCCGCCAAAAGATGAGGCCGAGTTTCTTGCGGGGCTGAGTGTGTCCGCCTTACGCGCTGATTGGTGCGGATATGCGGTGTGTTTGCTGGATGGAACTGCGGTGGGCTATGCGTTCTACCTTAATATTGTGCCTGCGATGGGCACGATTGAGGTGGGGAATATCAACTTTTCACCGGCTTTGCAGCGCACGCCTGCGGCGACGGAAGCCATGTTCTTGATGATGCAGGAAGCTTTCGCGCTGGGGAATCGGCGCTATGAATGGAAGTGCAATGCGTTGAACGCTCCGTCACGCCGCGCCGCGCAACGGTTAGGGTTTTCGTGGGAAGGGATCTTTCGCCAGCATTACGTTGTGAAGGGGCGCAACCGAGATACGGCGTGGTTGGCGATGACGGATCACGAATGGCCTGCATTGAATGCGGCGTTTCACACGTGGTTATCATCCGAAAACTTTGACGAGGCTGGCAACCAACGCCAAGCGTTGCGGGATTTAACAGCGCCGTGTCGTGTGGCCAGCGACCCCGATCAGCCAGTCTAAATCGGGCTCGTGCGTTCGATACGGTCTTGCACCATCGCTGCGACGCGGGCGACTTGCGACCGAACAGCCTTGCCCGAGGTTTGCAATTGCGCCAATGTGTCCATCTCACGCTCAAGCAGGGTGTCGTCGGCGCTGCGCGCGACGCCCCCCAAAAATTGAGTCAGGTACTTTAAGGCGCGTTGGTCGGTTGCGTCTTCGAGGGCGATCGCTGCCGCTTCAAGGTCGTCGCGCAGGGCGACTTCATCAGGGATGATGACCTCATCATTGATTACGCGCAGGCCTTTGGGCTGGCGATCTACGGGGAGATGTTCAAGCACTTTGGCTTGGAAATAGCCGATGCTAGAGACGGGTTTCGCCATGAAGCCGTCTGCACCCGCCTTGATCGCGAGGGCTTCGCCGTCGGGGTCACCGGATGTACCGAGAACAACTTCGATACGGTTCGAACCTTGGGTGAGATCACGGATAAGGTCGACACCGGATCCATCGGGCAGGCCAATGTCGATAATCACCACGGAAGGGCGATAGACGGCAAGGTGGCGCTGCGCGTGAAACAGGCTATCGGCGCGTCTGATCCGCGCGCCAGAACGCAGACAGAGAAGGCGCATGGCCTCGGATGCGAAACGGCTGTCTTCGACAACAAGGACTGTCAGCCCCAACAATGGCCGCGCCGCAGTGGGCGGGCGCGTTTGCATAAAGTCATCCAAGCTGTCCATAATCGGTCCCTCGTTACATGTCTCGACTCATTAAACGACATGTTGGTGAATCTAAGGTTAATGGCGTAGCCGATTTGCCCCGCGACATGCTGTACGTTGCACGCATCCGCGCCATGACCGATAAGACCGCTAAATCTAAGCGAAAGGGTTCCAAAAAATGATCGGACGTTTGAACCATGTGGCCATTGCGGTGCCAGATCTTGAGGCCGCGTGTGCGCAATATCGTGGCGCGCTTGGCGCCAATGTCGGTGCGCCGCAAGACGAGCCTGACCACGGTGTGACGGTTGTGTTTATCGAGCTGCCCAATACCAAGATCGAATTCTTATATCCGCTGGGCGAGAACAGCCCGATCAACGGTTTTCTGGAAAAGAACCCTGCGGGCGGCATTCACCACATTTGTTATGAGGTCGATGACATTGAAGCCGCGCGTGACAAACTGGTCGGCGAAGGCGCGCGGGTGTTGGGCGATATCAAGATCGGCGCGCATAATAAGCCGGTGTTGTTCTTGCACCCGAAAGATTTCAACGGCTGTTTGATTGAGTTGGAGCAAGTCTAATGGGCATTACATCAGCAATCGTTCTGTTCGCCGTCGTTTGGTTCATGACGTTTTTCGTTGTGCTGCCATTGCGGATGCAAACCCAAAGCGAGGCAGGGGATGTTGTTCCCGGTACGCCCAAATCTGCGCCTGCGGATGCGCAGATCGGGCGTAAGGCACGTATCACCACCTATTTCGCGATCCCGATCTGGGTTGTGCTGGTTGTCATCATTCTGTCGGGCTGGATTTCGGTCCGCGATCTGGACTGGTTTGAACGCATGGGCCCATCGAGCAGCGCTAGCGCGTAACGTCGCGCGCCGCGATGCGGTGGTAGAGATGTGTGAAGGTTGCCGCCCCCAGTATGGGGATGAACAGGTTGGCGATTGGAACCACTAACGGAAGCGCCATGAGGACTCCCGCCATCCAGATTTCTGCGCGATGTGCGCGGGCCATTTGCTTGGCGCGCACGCGCCCTTCACGGCGCAGGGCGGCAACGGTGAAGTATTCGCGCCCCAGCAAGTAACCGTTCAGTAAAAAGAAAGTCGGCACCGCAAAAAACGGCAAAAACCCGTAAGCGATGATTGCCACGAGGTTCGCGCCGATCAAAACCCCAAAGAATGTGATCGTGTCGATGAGGGCTTCGGAAAAGGGGACTTTGGGGGCTGGCATCAGGTCGGGGTAGTGTTTCGCTTCAACCGCGTCTGCCACGTCTTCGAGGAAGAAGGACGTGATCGCAGAGGCTGTGGGGATCATCAGGAAGATCGACGCGAGGATGATAACGCCCAGCCCGCCCCACCCGAGCAGTGTGCCGATCCAAGTGACTTCGCCAACAAACGGCAGGATGAGGGGGCCATTGTCTAAAGTGTCGACCAAGGCGAGCCACCCTGCATAGACCGCAACCAGAAACGCGATTGTCAGGCCAAGCCCAAGGAACAGGACGCGGCGAAAGGCGCGGTCATCCATCTGGGCGAGGGCTTTGAGGAAGTCGGTGAAGATCATTGCGAAACCCAAGTGACTTTTTGCGCAAGATCAGGGCGTGGGCGTTCTGGCGGGGCGCTGGTTTCGGTGCCCAGATGAATGAGGCCTGCAACGCGTTCATGATCCGCGAGGCCGAGGCCATCTTTGCAAAATGTTCGATCGTGGGACGCCCAGCCGGACAGCCAGTTCGCGCCCCAACCCGCGGCAAGAGCAGCGTTGAGGAGAGACAAGCACACCGCGCCGGACGAATATGTTTGCTCAATTTGCGGCACTTTTTCGGATGCGGCAGGGCTGTCGACGACCACGACTGCAAGGTCAGCATCGCGGTATTGCGCGATGGCCTTGTCGAGCTTGTCTTCAGGAATGTCGAGCGCGTCTGCGCGTGCTGGGATCATTGCGGCAAGGCGCGTAAGGGCAGGTTTTTCAAGCACAATGAAGCGCCACGGTTCTAGCTTGCCGTGGTCAGGGGTGCGGGCCGCAGCGGTCAAAAGAACCTCAAGCGTGGCACGGTCCGGCACAGGCGCGCGCAGGGTTTTGGCGGGGCGCGAGCGACGGGTCAGCAGAAAGTCGAGGGCGGCTTGGTTGCGTGTCGGCATAGGTGACTCCGGTATTTTGGCAAACAGATAGTCGTTTGGTGTTGGCTCTGCTAGGTCAGAGAGAAATATCAAAGGGGAAAACCATGATTGAACGGATTGAAACCGGTGAACGCTCAAGCAAGATCGTGAAGCATAACGGTGTTGTCTACCTGACGGGGCAAGTGGCCGAAGGCGCGACCATCCAAGAACAGGTGCAGACCTGCCTTGATAAGATTGATGCGCTGCTGATCCAGGCGGGGTCGTCGCGTGAACAGATGCTGCGGGTTACGGTTTGGTTGGCGGATATGGCCGACTTTGCTGGCCTAAATGAAGTTTGGAATGCTTGGGTGCCAACGGGCCATGCGCCTGCGCGCGCTTGCGTGAACGCGAAACTGGCGCGGGAGGTTCTGAAGGTCGAATTCATGGTGGATGCGGCTTACGAATAGCGGGCAAAATGTTGACTGAGAGTTCGTATGGCCGATTTACCAAAGACGCTTGGTGACATGTTGGCGGCAAACGCGCCGCAACTTGCCGCAGAAAGGGACAGCTGGACGGCGCATTTTGCCTATCTTCTGGCCAATGTGTGCGTGCTGACCGCTTTGACGGTGCTGCCGCTTTTGTGGGTTCAAAATCAGGCTTTTGGCGGGTGGCTTGGGCCTGCTTTCTTGGGGTTGATTGCACTTTGGGCGTTTATTGCGTGGGTTGGTCCGCGTACGCATGTGCAGCGCAAATCTTTGACGGTCGAACATTTCCTACTGGCGGATGATCGACATGGATTCATGGGTAAGCTTGAGGTCGACGCCAAGACGGTCCTTTTCGATGGCAGCAATCTGTACCATTTCGGGGTGGATCAGGGCCTTGGGGCGCAGCCTGTGCGCCTGATCGCCAAGCAGTTGCGCGTTGAGGGATACCGGATCGTTTGTTTTTTCGACGCCAACATCTTTTACACTCTGATCGAGAATGGTGCCTATCCGGTGGATCAGCGACATGAGTTGCGCGGCTTGCTGGACCTGTTCGGGCTGTCGGCGGATGAAACCTATGTCGTGCCAAGCGGTGTTCAGGCGGACAGATACATCCTCAGCAGTCTCAAACACCTGCCGAAATCATTTGCTGTAAGCAATGACCAGTTTCGCGATTACGCCAAGGTTTACGGCGACGAGATGAAGGGTAGTCTGTGGCGCAAAGGCGTGCGCGTGCAGGGCAACGAACTTAAGCTGCAACAGCACAAGTTCAAGACGCCATTGCGCTTGGAACTGGCCGCCTAAGGCTACAGCGCGGCCAGCATTTCATCCAAGACCCCATCCACGAACCGATCAAACGCGGGGCTTGGCTGGCGTAGTGGAAAGACCTCGCCGAACGGATCTGGCGCGGTGATAGTGCTGCCCGCCATTTCCGCGAGCACATGGTGGCCGCAGAACGGCACGTAGACCTCGGAATAGCCGCCCTCATGGGCCATCATCAGTTTGCCGCCACATATATCCTGCGCGAGCGCTTTCACCTGTTGCGTCATCACTTGGAACGTCTCCGCGGTGGCCAACATGCGCCCCAACGGGTCAATCGCGGCCGCGTCATAGCCGCAGGCAATGACAATCACATCGGGCTTGAATGCGCGCATTTGCGGCAACACGATGCGCTCCATCGTGGCGATATACCCGATGTGGCCCGTGCCCGGCGGTAACGGGATATTAAGGTTAACGCCTACGCCTGCACCGCGCCCGCGGTCGGCAAAATCGCCTGTGTCCATCGGGTAGTTGCGCTCTTGATGCATGGAAATGGTCAACACGTCGGGGTCTTCGTAGAAAATCGCCTCGGTTCCGTTGCCGTGGTGCACGTCCCAATCGAGCACGACAATGCGTTCTGCTAACCCTTTGGCGCGTGCGGATTGAATGGCGAGGGCAAGGTTTGCAAACAGGCAAAACCCGTTGGGATAATCGGGCAAGCAATGGTGCCCCGGTGGGCGCGACAGCGCGTAGGCATTGTCCAATTCACCGCGCAGCACCGCCTCAAGCGCGGCAATCGACAGGCCTGCCGACAGCGCTGCCATCTCGTAACCACCCGGACCAAACGGTGTGCGCCGTCCCAATTCGCCGCCACCGGCATCAGACGCCGCCTTGAACGTGTCGAGGTAAGACGCCGGATGTATGCGCAACAATTCCTCGCGTGTGGCTTCCGGGGCGTGGCGCAGGTCAAGCTCATGCGCCAAACCGGTCACATCCATCAGGTTCATCAAACGCCGCTTGCTTTCAGGGCTTTCTGGCAGCCCGCCGCTGGCCATTGGCTGCACCAAACCACCGACGGGCAGCATGCCTGCGTAATTTCCGCCACCGTGCCAAAAACACCGCTCATCCCAGAAAAACCCTGTGCTCATCTCATGCTCCACTTATCGCTTCTTTTGTTCTTAAATACCTAAATCTAAACTGCGCCTATTCGTCCTTGCGCAAACGATACGCGCCTTCGGGCAAATCAAGTGCATGGGACAGGTCGCGCAGTTGTTCCATCGACAGGGTTACCACCACGGGCATGTCCGTGCGCGGGTCGATTTGCGTGACGGTGACGCAATCGGCAAAGGCGGAAATCACGATATCCTCGCGCAGCGGTGCCGCGCCGTCATCCACCAAGGTGACAACCGTTGCGTCAAATTCGTGTTCGATCGTAAACATTTGGCCCCCGTTCTTTATCCCACCTTGGCGGGGCGGGTTCATCGGCGTCAAGGGCGCTTCGCCGCTTACATCTTTGCAAAGGGACTGGCGGGCGGGCGGTTCCCTGCTATCTTAGGATCAAAGAGGCGCGAATAAAGGAACGCTCAGATGCAGGTATTCAAGGTGTTGGCGGTTGCCGCGTTTGCGTTGGCGGGCTGTGATGTGGTTGAGCAACCCGCGAGCAGCCCAGTGAGCCAGTCCCCTGTCGCCGCCCCGATCCCTGTCGCCGCTCCGAACACGGCGTTCGAAATTCCACGCTCCGAGCGGGGCATTGCGCGCGCCTTCGTTGAGGTCGTCAATCAGGTTGAACCGATTGCTGAGCGCGAGTGCCGCAACCGGTCGCGCGGGCTGAACTGTGATTTCTTGATTGTTGTGGATGATCGCCCGAACCAGCCGCCCAATGCGTTTCAAACCTTAGATGACGACGGGCGTCCCATTATTGCCTTCACGCTCGCGCTGATTGAAGATGCCCGCAACCGCGATGAAATCGCGTTTGTTATGGCCCATGAAGCTGCGCATCATATCGAAAACCACCTCGCCCAGCAGCGGCAGAATGCGACATTGGGGGCGGTGGTGTTTGGCCAACTGGCAGGCGTGACGGGGGGCGGCAATGACGCGATCCGCACAGCACAAGAGCTAGGCGCGGCGGTGGGCGCGCGCACCTATTCCAAAGATTTCGAGCTTGAAGCTGACCGTCTTGGCACAATCATTGCCGCGCGTGCGGGGTATGATCCGTTGCGCGGTGCCGATTTCTTTTTCCGTGTGCCGGATCCCGGTGATCGTTTCCTTGGCACCCATCCGCCCAATGCTGAACGGGTGCAGGTTGTGCGCCAAACTGCGGCAGGGCTTTAGGCCAAATCAGCGGACATCGCTTCGCCCTTAGTGGCACGAAAACGCATGATAATCGCGGTGATCGAAATGCCGATCCAGAACATCTGGATCAAGGCGGATGCCAGATTAAACGAGAATGTCATCCCCGTCAGCACCATGCTGGCGGCGACTAGGTTGATTGCGAAATAGGTTTTGCAGTGGGACGTGACGCGGTGGAATGTCAGCATCGTGTAATTCAGTACATAAAGTCCAAAGCCGCAAACGCCGATGGCGTCAAACAGGGCGGGGGGCAGGCTGGTAATCGTTTCAAACATTGTCTTATCCTTTAAAAATTGGTGTCGTGTAAAATGCGGTGTCGTGGTCGGGTCGATAAATAATGACCCTTTGGAAACAGCCAAAAACTGGCAGATCGAGAAATTCGATAAGACAAGACTAGACACAGGATTGGCTGACGTCAGGTCAGCAAATCCATACGGTCAGGAATTCCAGACTTTGGTGGGTTTAGGTTGTCGGCAAGACGCCAAGGGCGATGGCGATGCAAAAGCAGATTGAGGCGGTCAGCACCAACCCGTGCCAGATCGCGTTTTGAAAGCGCAGGCCGTCGATGCTGAAGATCACGGCGCCGAGGGAGTAGACCAAACCGCCGATCACGATCAGTGCGAGGGTCGCGCTTGAAACCAGCGGAACAAGCGAGGTTATCAGGGCCACGCTGAGCCAACCAAGCCCGAGATAAAGCCCGAGGCCCCACCGCGTTGGCCGCC
>JAHBAO020000328.1 GCA_018500065.2 Octadecabacter sp.
GCCCATAGACGGAAACTGCGCCGTCAATGCCGTGGCAACCCCCAGCAAAACCAGCGACACCAGCCCCAACACCTGCTCGCGAAACAACAGCAACAACACGATCACCCCAATGGCAAAGAACCCCGGAATCTCGCGCACGCTGTGCAGCCAGCCAATGTCGGACCCATCAAAATCCGCCACTTCAATCACAAAGTTATTCAGCAACGCAGACCACGTCGAAAACGCAATCGGCATCGCTGCGGCCATTAAGAACAACAGCGTCACAGGGCGACGCCAAACGGGCAGGTTCTGCGCATCAGATAAGGAGATCATTTTCATACCGTGGCTCTACGCCTGCCCGCCACATTTGTCGAACCCGCATTTGACTGCACACCCCCAGCGACACCGCCAAAGACATCAAATAGGCCGCCAATGCGCCCCCCAATGATCTTTTTTCCGCAGGCGCGACCGCCGGGTGGTGGCAAAAATGCGTGCAGCTCGACGTCGAAGCCAAACACATCATCACACGCGCCGACACCAACCAGTTGCGCTTTTTTCTTAACGTCTTCTTTTGTTCTCAAATACCTCGGGGGAGTCGCGCAGCGACGGGGGCTGGCCCCTTTTTTTTGCGCACCGCAGGTGCGCGCCCGCCCGCGGCACGCGCATCCCTAATAAAAGCTTTGCGGATCAATATCGATCGCCATGCGCAACTCGCCGCGCAGTTTGAACTGCCCCGCCCACGCCGCCAGCGCCTGCTGTAATGGCGCTGTTTTCTCTGCCTTCACCAACAACCGCACACGGTGGCGCCCGCGGATCCGCGCAATCGGCGCGGGCGCAGGACCAAACACCTGCGCCCCAATCTTGCGCAACGGCCCGTCCATGCGCGCCATTTCAGTGCCAAGGTCAAACACCTCTTGCACATTGGTCGAACTCAACACGATCCCCGCCATGCGCCCATAAGGTGGCACGCCAGCCGCTTTGCGCTCTCCCGCTTCGGCGGCCCAGAACGCTTCCTCATCACCCCCTAAAATCGCGCGAATAACCGGGTGTTCCGGCTGGAACGTCTGCAACACGGCTTCCCCTGCGATCTCGGCCCGCCCCGCACGTCCCGCCACCTGGCGCATCAGTTGAAACGTGCGTTCCGCCGCGCGTAAATCAGACCCTTGCAACCCGAGGTCCGCATCAATCACGCCCACCAGCGTAAGGCGCGGAAAATTGTGCCCCTTGGCCACCAATTGCGTGCCAACAATCACATCCGCCTCACCGCGCGCGATGCTTTCAATATGCTCCTTCAACGCCCGTGCCGACCCGTACAAATCCGAACTCAACACGGCGATCTTGGCCTCTGGAAACAGCGCCTGCGCTTCCTCCGCCATGCGCTCAACGCCAGGTCCAACAGGGGCCAAACGGTCTTCAGCCTCACAACTTGGGCACACCGTCGGCATCGGTTTCGTCTCCCCACATTGATGGCACATCAGCCGCTTTAGGAACCGATGTTCCACCATCGTCGCATCGCAATCATCACAGCCAATCTGATGCCCACAGGCCCGACAAATCGTAACAGGCGCATAGCCACGACGGTTCAGGAACAGCAACGACTGCTCGCCCTTCTCCAACCGGCTCTCAACCATCTTCTGTAGGCTGGGTGAAACCCACCGCCCCCCCGGCAAGTCCTCAACCCGCATATCAATCGCGGACATTTTTGGCAGCACCGCATCGCCATACCGCGACGCCAGCGTCACCCGCGCGTATTTGCCCGCTTTAACATTCGCCCAGCTTTCCAAGCTTGGCGTCGCGCTCGCCAGAACAACCTGCGCCGAATTCAACGACGCGCGCAGCACCGTCATATCGCGGGCGTTATACAACACCCCGTCTTCCTGTTTGTAGGACGTGTCATGTTCTTCATCGACGACGATCAATCCCAAATCGCGGTAGGGCAAAAACAACGCCGAGCGCGCGCCGACAATCAGCTGCGCGTCACCCTGCCCGACCATGCGCCAACAGCGGCGACGCTCTGTCATCGTCACGCCGGAATGCCACTCGGCAGGCTTCATCCCAAACCGCGCCTCAACCCGTGTGATAAACTCAGACGTAAGCGCGATCTCGGGCAGCAACACCAAGGCCTGCCGACCGGCGCGCAAACACTCCGCTACAGCCTCGAGGTAGACTTCGGTTTTGCCTGACCCCGTCACACCCTTCAGCAGCGTGGTACCATAGGCCCCCGAACGAACAGCTTCGCGCAGCACCTTCGCGCCTGCCGTTTGGTCTTCGGTCAAATCCTTACTGCCATAATCAGGATCCAACCGCGGATAGGGCACATCGCGCGGGCTGTCTTCCTCAGACACCGCCCCCAGCTTGACCAACCCCTTCACCACCGAACTTGTCACGCCCGCCGTGTCCGCAACTTCTTTCAACGTAAATGCCAGCCCGCCATATTCGCGCAACACGTCCAGCACTTTCCCGCGTGCCTCGGTCATCCGATCTGGCTCAACGGTTCCCAGCCGATAAACCTTGCGCATGGATGGTGCATCCCCAAGCCCCGGTGCGCGGGTCGCAAGACGCAGCATCGCGTTCATCGGGGTCAGCGTATAATCAGCCGCCTTTTGCAAAAACTGGCGCATCTCATCGGCCATCGGCGCGACATCCAGCACCCGAATAACCGCGCGCACCTTCTTGATGTCCCAGTCACCTTTACCATTGCCCCAGACCACACCCAAAACCTTGCGCGGGCCGAGCGGAACTTCAACAAAGGCCCCTAAATGGCAGCCCCCTTCCGGTGCTTTGTAATCCAGAACACGGTTCAGCGGTTGCGTGGTCAAAACGCCAACC
>JAHBAO020000409.1 GCA_018500065.2 Octadecabacter sp.
CATTGGTGACCGTACCTTTTGGTGCGCCAAGGGTTTCTTCCAGAATGGCTGTGCCGTACGGCCCCGTGACCGCGTGCATCGCGTCAAAGCGCATGGTGAAACCGCCCGCGAACAGGGCACGGATGGCGTTAAAGTCAAATAGGGTTTTCATCAGGGCCAGGTAGTCGGTCACGGAATCAACGACTTGGATGCTCAGGTTGCCGTGTTTTGTCGTGCCAACGCAGGATAGGTCCACATCATCGGCATCAATAGTTTTGTAAGCGCGGATTGATGTCGTGGCTGCAAAGATTTTCGCGGTCAGACCTTCTGGCGCGGGGCCACCGTTTTCGGCGTTGAACTTCACGCCAAAGTCTTCGTCGATGCCGCCTGGGTTGTGGCTTGCAGATAGGATAAAACCGCCGTCCGCCGTGTGAAGGCGGATTAGGTGGGACGCTGCCGGGGTCGACAGGATGCCGTTCTGCCCGACGATGACGCCAGCCGCCCCGTTGCCCGCCGCCATTCTGATGATTGTCTGGATGGCCTCTTTGTTGAAATAGCGCCCATCGCCGCCAACGACGAATGTTTTACCGTCACCGCCGCCAATGGCGTCAAACGTGGCTTGGATGAAGTTCTCCAGATAGTTCGGTTCCATGAACACGCGGGTCTTTTTGCGCAGGCCCGATGTGCCGGGCATTTGTCCGTCGATTGGGGCGGTTTTGACGGTCTCAATCTTCAAGGATCTGTCCTTTGGTCTTAGTGGCAAAGCGATAAGCACTCCATCGACGTCTTAAGCCTAAAATGACAAAGATTCGAGAAACATCTGGAGACCACAGTAGCGGGAGCGACCTGCGACCGAAGCCAAGAACGTTCTTGCGCATTTTCTGAAGATACCAAGTGGCAGTCCCTACGAGAATCGAACTCGTCTTTCCAGGTTGAAAACCTGGCGTCCTAACCGATAGACGAAGGGACCGCGCTTGGTGAGGGCGTTTTAGGGAACCATATCGAAACACGCAAGTAGAAAATTTGCAAAAACTTGCGGAATTTTTCACGTAGCTGAGGCGGCGTCTTCTAAGCGCAATTGCGGACGCTGACGGCCTTGCCATGTGTTGATTTCCAACCGCCCCGCAAGATGGAAACGCGCGCCGCCGTGGTTTTTTAGCATCGGCCCGATGGGGGTATCCATTGCGCCAAAACAGATGGCATCAATGCGCGCGCTTAAGCCGTCTCCGAAGGTCACCTTCAGATGGTTCGCGCCAACGACTTTGGTGAAATTGATCGTGCAATCAGGAAAAACAAAGCGCGGGGCAGGGGCGCCGGCCCCAAACGGGCCTGCTTGTTCGATGATTTCAATCAGATCCACCGTCGCAGCGCCCGGCATCAAAAGCCCATCCACCTTCAGATCAGCGGGGCCAATGTCCCCTGCGCCTTGCTTTCCCAACAACTCTGACAAACGCGCCATTGCAGCGTCTACCTTGTCGCGTGCCACTGTCAGGCCTGCGGCCATTTTGTGCCCGCCGCCCTTGATCAGCAGCCCCTCAGCCGCGCAGCGCTGGATCGCGGCCCCAAGGTCGATCCCAGAAACAGAGCGCCCCGATCCTTTGCCTTCATCGCCGTCCAGCCCGATTACAATGGCAGGGCGATTGGTCGATTCTTTCAGGCGGGAGGCAACAATGCCGACAACACCGGGGTGCCAGCCCTCACCCGCTGCCCAAACCAGCGGTGCGTCCGTTCCGCGTGCCTCGGCCTGTTCAATCGCCATCTCGCGGACTTGGTTTTCAATCTCGCGGCGTTCGGTGTTCAACTCATCAAGACGGGCAGCCATCGATTCCGCCTCACGGGGGTCGGTGGTCGCCAAAAGGCGCGCGCCAAGGTCTGCCTTCCCAATCCGCCCGCCCGCATTCACCCGAGGGCCCAGCAGGAACCCAAGATGATAAGACGACGGTGCCGTATCCATGCGCGACACATCCGCCAGCGCCACAAGCCCGGCGCGTTTTCGGCGCGCCATAACAGTCAGCCCTTGGCGCACGAATGCGCGATTTACCCCGACCAAAGGCGCAACATCGGCCACGGTGCCAAGCGCGACAAGATCAAGGAGCGACATCAGGTCCGGCGTTTTAGACCCGGCCTCGCGCAACTGGCGGTTCGCTTCAACCAATGTCAAAAACACCACGCCCGCCGCGCACAGATGCGCAAGGTTTCCGGTTTCATCTTGGCGGTTCGGGTTCACCACGGCCAACGCAGGTGGCAAGGTTTCCCCGCCCAAATGGTGGTCTAAAACGACAACATCTGCGCCAACGGCTGCTTCAATCGGGCCATGAGACAGCGTGCCGCAATCCACGCAAACAATCAGGTCATGATCGCGTGCCAGCGCCGACATTGCTTCGTCGTTCGGGCCATAGCCTTCATCAATCCGGTCGGGGACGTATAGCGTTGGCGATACATTGAATCCGCGTAGCCAATCTATCAGCAGCGCCGCAGATGTTCCGCCATCCACATCATAATCAGCAAATATCGCGATCTTCTCACGCGCAACGGCGGCCGCAACAATCCGCGCCGCCGCCGGTTCCATGTCCCGCATTGAGCGCGGGTCCGGCATCAGGTCGCGCAGGGTCGGTGCAAGAAACGCCGCCGCCTCGCCGGCTGCAACACCACGGCGCACCAGCGTGCGGCAGACAGGCAAAGGGATTGTCGTTTCCTGCACCATCGCTTCGGCCAAACGATCGTCTTCTGCGGTTGGGCCAACCCAACGCCGCCCTGTCGTTGAGGCCTGCACATCCAAGAATGCCTGCGCCATATTTGGTGTTTTTTCCATCACCTAACACTGTATGGGGCATAGCGAAGATTCGCCACGCCCCAACTTCTTTTGTTCAAAAATACCTACTTCCTTGCGCCCCGCAGGGGCGCCCCCCGCTCCCCGCAGGGGCAAACCGTCAGGTTTAGACAGGGTTGCGGTAAGACATCCGGCGCACGGATCCTGTCTTGGACCGCATCAAAATCGTCTCAGCCGTCAGAAACCCCGGCTCGCGCTTGATGCCTGCCAAAAGGGAGCCGTCCGTCACGCCCGTCGCGGCAAAAATCACATCAGATGTCACCATATCGTCGCGGGTATAGACGCGGTCAAAATTGGTGATACCCGCTTTGGATGCGCGCCCACGTTCGTCGTCGTTGCGGAACAAAAGCTTGCCGAACATCTGTCCACCCATGCATTTCAACGCCGCAGCCGCCAGTACACCCTCAGGCGCGCCACCAGATCCCATATACATATCAATGCCGGTGGTTGCTGCTTGCGCGCAATGCATCACACCTGCAACGTCACCATCGGTAATCAGGCGGATCGCAGCCCCCGTGCTGCGCAGTTCAGCGATCATGTCCTCGTGGCGCGGGCGTTCCAGAACACACACCGTGATGTCCTCAGTCGAACAGCCTTTCGCAGCCGCCAGTGCAGACACCCGCTCGGACGGCGACATATCCATCGTTACGACACCTGTTTTGAACCCCGGCCCGATCGCCAGCTTGTCCATATAAACGTCTGGCGCGTGCAGCATGGACCCGCGCGGCCCCATCGCGATGACGGTCAGCGCGTTTGGCATGTCTTTGGCGGTCAGCGTTGTGCCTTCCAAAGGATCAAGCGCAATATCCACACCCGGACCTTTGCCCGAACCGACTTCTTCACCGATGAACAACATCGGCGCTTCGTCGCGCTCGCCTTCGCCAATGACCACAACGCCTGCGATATCCAGCTTGTTCAATTGTTCACGCATCGCGTTGACCGCCGCTTGGTCCGCTGCCTTTTCATCACCGCGCCCGATGAGGGTGGCGCTGGCAAGGGCCGCGGCCTCCGACACACGGGCGAGGCCCAATGAAAGCATACGGTCGTTGAAATCGGTCGGGGCCATGAGATCTGATCCTATTTATTGAGTTACCTTCGCCCTATCGCTTTGGGGGGCAGTGCTACAAGACTGTGTGCGCTAACAGTCCGAAACTTTTGGAGCTGCGACCGCGATCTTGCGCGCCAACAGTGCGAGCAACACAAGTGACGTGATCCCAATCACCACAGCGATGGTCAAAATGCGTGCGATATCCGCATAAGGCATCAATGCGGCATCTGTTGTCGATATCGCACCAGCAGCAAGGGTTGTGGCAAACGCGAGGCGGCCAAGACCATCGCGCAAGTTCAGCGCAACTAGGGAAAAGGTCACGGAAATCCCCATCATCAAGGCCGTGATCGTGCCGCTTACCAAGGGGGCGCTACTTGCAAGGCCAAGAAGGGTAACCCGATGAGGGTTGCAACTGCACCGGACAGAACGCCTTGGAAATATAGAAACCAAAAGGCTTGCCAAAAGG
>JAHBAO020000019.1 GCA_018500065.2 Octadecabacter sp.
CCTTTGATCCGTCCCAACGCTGTACCACGCGATCAAGCCCTGCTCCCATCATGTCACCGCGCGACAAAACCAGCGCAAGCCCAGCTGCGCCAAGACCCAAACACAATTGGACCACCGCCAGTGACGCAGCTTTGCTCAGGTCAAAATCAAACTTGAATGCCTGATATATCGCGAGTTCAACCGTCGTTGCCCGCGGCCCTCCGCCCAACGTCAGCGCCACCGCAAACGATCCCAAACAAATCACAAAGATCACCGCGAATGCACCCGGCGCTACGCGTCGCAGCATCGGCCATTCCAACAGCCAGAACACGGGCGCGCCCAGCGATGCCGCAACGCGAAATCGCTCGGATGGGACAGCAAGCCACCCCTGAAGGATCAACCGGACTGCCAATGGTAAATTGAAAAATACATGCGCGAGGATCACCCCTTGTGCACCGTAGATATCCAGTTTCGGCAGGCCCAACGGCCCCAATACCAAATTCGCAAATCCGTTGCCGCCAAACACCGCGAGCAATCCAAGGATCGCCACGATAACCGGCAAAATAAATGGCGCACCCATGACGGATATCAACGCAGACCGTCCCCAAAACGCCCTGCGCGCCAACGCGCGGGCAACAGGAATCGCCAACACGACGCTGATCAGGGCTGACCAAAACGCCTGCCAGATCGTGAATTTCAATGCGGAAACATCAGCCGCCGACAGGGCAGTGAAACCACCGCCCCGCCACAACACCGCCGTTACAGGACCAACAACCAGTCCCGCAACGACAAGTGCTGCAATTATTGAGAAAGCGCTGCGCGCCACGCTTCGATCGCTCCGTCGCGCAATGCGGCGGCTTCATCTTCAGAGTAGAACAACACCGTTTCAGGCTGTGGCAACTCTAGGAAACCCTCCGGCCACTGATCCGTCGGCAACGCCGCCGGGAAGGACCAGTTTGTCGTCGGAATCAAAGACTGAAACTCAGGTGTCAAAACAAACGCCATGAACTGGTCAGCCAATTCAGGATTGTCCGTACCTGCAACCTTCGCCGCCAACTCAACGAAGAAATAGTGCCCCTCGTCAAAGATCGCCGCCGACTTGGTCAGGTCTTCCTCAGCAATGATGTGGTAAGCAGGCGACGTCGTGTACGACAAAACAACATCAGCTTCGCCATCCGTGAACAATCCATAGGCCTCAGACCAGCCCTGCGTAACTGTCACAATCTTAGGGGCCAAACGCGCCCAAGCTGCTTCTGCGTCATCGCCGTAAACAGATTGAACCCACAGCACCAAAGCCAAACCGGAAATCGACGACCGCGGATCTTGAATAACGACGCGGACATCATCGGGCGCGTTCAGCAGCGCCTCGAAGCTATCAAAACCGTCCAGCTTGGTGTTGTCATAGATGAACGCCGTGTGGCTGTAGTTGAACGGCACGAACACATCATCCGCCCACTCAATCGGCAGGGTCAATGCGGAAAAATCGACACTATGTTGGCCCAAAAGCCCACTTTCACGGGCGCGCTTGGTGACATCAGTGTTCAAGCCAATGACAACATCAGCCTCTGTTCGTTCGCCTTCCAACAGCAAACGCGGCAACACATCGCCTGTCTGATATTGTAAATCGCAATCGCACTGCGCCTCAAACGCTTCTTCAATGCTGGGGCCTGGGCCCCATTCTGATCCAAAGTAGTCGGGGGCATAAACTGTCAGAACATTCGTTTCAGCAGCAGCAACGCTGGCAAACATCAGTCCTGCGACAGTGAGTAGGGTCTTTTTCATTCTCTCTTCCTCTCATTGCGCCGAACGGAGAAAGGATGGGCATGTCGTTTAAGCCCGTTACCTTCCCTCCGCCGGTCTTAACCGGTTCAGGTTCTACGGGTCCGCCATGTGGCATCTCAGCTTCATATGAAGCCCCCCGAGGTACGCAAAGGCTTAGTGCTTGCCCTCAGGCTTGGCAAGGGGTCGCCGCAACGCTAGACCAAGCCCCAACAAGGAGCCATTCATGTCGATCAACAGCTACGGTCATCTTTTCCGCGTTACCACTTGGGGCGAAAGCCACGGGCCCGCCTTGGGCGCGACGGTTGACGGCTGCCCCCCCGGTGTTCCGTTGACCGCTCCGATGATCCAACAGTGGCTCGACAAACGCCGCCCAGGGCAAAACAAGATGACGACCCAGCGCAATGAGCCTGATGTCGTCAAGATCCTGTCCGGTGTCTATGAAGACAAAACAACCGGCACGCCGATTCAACTGATGATCGAAAACACCGACCAGCGTTCGAAAGATTATGGCGACATCCTCAACACGTTCCGTCCCGGCCACGCCGACATCACGTATCACCAAAAATATGGGCTGCGTGATCCGCGTGGTGGCGGGCGCAGTTCAGCGCGTGAAACTGCGTCGCGTGTTGCAGCGGGTGGCGTTGCGCGTGAAGCTATCAAAGCGCTCGCGCCAAATGTCGAAATCAAAGGCTACATGGTCCAGATGGGCGAAAAGCACATCGACCGCTCCCGCTTTGATTGGGACACGATTGAGGGCAACGATTTCTGGTGTCCCGACGCAGGCGTCGTTGATGAGTGGACTGACTACATCAATTGGCTGCGCAAGGACGATCACAACTCGGTTGGTGCGATGATCGAAGTCGTGGCCCGCAATGTCCCTGCCGGCATTGGCGCTCCGGTTTATGGTAAGTTAGACACTGATTTGGCGTCGGCGATGATGTCGATCAATGCCGTCAAAGGTGTTGAAATAGGCGAAGGCATGGCCGCTGCGACCCTTACGGGGCGCGCAAATGCAGACGAGATTTTCATGGGTCCAAACGGGCCTGAGTATTCAAGCAACCACGCCGGTGGCATACTTGGCGGTATTTCGACGGGCCAAGACATTGTCGTGCGTTTTGCGGTCAAACCGACATCAAGCATTCTGTCGCCTCGCGCGTCGATCCGCATGGATGGCACCCCGACCGAAGTCGTCACTAAGGGCCGTCATGACCCTTGCGTTGGCATACGTGCGGTTCCTGTCGGCGAAGCAATGATGGCGAGTGTTATCCTAGATCATATCTTGCTCGACCGCGGACAGACAGGCGGCGTACGCGGCAAAATTGGCTAACGTTTTTGTTTCGACAACTGCACGGCCAGAATACCGGCCGTGATGATCAGCACGCCAA
>JAHBAO020000177.1 GCA_018500065.2 Octadecabacter sp.
CAACGGCTTTGTCCATCGTCATGCGCCGTTCATGAAACGCGCGCCCCATCCGCCCCACGAGGGCATCATAATGTCCCCGCGACAGGAAATAGGTCACCGTGCGTTGAATATGGCCGGGGGGGTGGCGCAACACGGATGCCCGAAGTGCGCGCGCTTCACGGATAAAGGGCGCAGGGCCGACAAGGTAACCAAGCCGCAAACCCGGGAAGAGCGATTTAGAGAAGCTGCCCACATAGATGACCCGCCCGTTCTTATCGAGGGATTTGAGCGCGGGGGATGGCGGGGTCAGGAATGACATTTCAAATTCGTAGTCATCTTCGACGATCAAAAAGTCGTCTTTTTCCGCCTTGTCGAGCAACGCCATGCGCCGTGACATCGGCATGGTGGCGGCGGTGGGGCATTGGTGGCTTGGTGTGGTGAACACCACATCGGTTTCTGTCGGAAGGCTTTCGGGGGGCAGTCCGTTTTGATCAACTGGGATCGCATGAAGGTGGCAGCGGGATTGTTCCAGAATGCCACGTAACGCCGGATAGCAGGGGTCTTCGATGGCCGCTGTGCGCCGCTGGGTCAGCAGCACTTGCGCCGTCAACCAAAGCGCGTTTTGCGCCCCTAAGGTCAGGAGGATTTCGTCAGGTTTGGCGAGGATGCCACGGCGCGGCAAGGTTTGGCGGGCAATGAAATCCAGCAACTTGGGGTCATCGCTGTCGTAGTAATCCGCCGTGAGGGCGTCAAAATCCTTGCGACCCAGCGCCTCAAGCGCACAAAGGCGCCAGTTTGCGGAATCAAACAACGTTGGGTCGGCTTGGCCATAGACGAACGGGTAGCGGTATTGCGCCCAGTCTCGCGGCTTGGCGATGCCTTGCGTTGGGGTGAAACGCTGGCCGATAGCGCGGGTCCAATCGACGGTGCTGACTTCGCTGGCGGTGGCGGGGAACTGCGGCGGTTCGGGGGCATTTTCAGAGACGAAATAGCCGGATCGCCCGCGTGCGACGATGTAGTCATCCGCAAGCAGTTCGGTAAAGGCGAGGGTGATTGTGATCCGGCTGACGCCTAGGTGGGCCGCCAGTTTGCGCGACGATGGCAGTTTTTCACCGGGGCGAAACCGGCCCGCAAGGATGCCTTCGGCAACCAATTGGCGGACTTGGGTTTGCAACGTGCCTTCGGCATCGGGGTGCAAAAAGAAGGTTTCGACGGGAAGGGCCATAGGGCCAAACTAACTGGCCCTATGCGAAAGTAAACTGGCCTTAAGCTCTTAAGCGCCGAATAGTTTACTGTTGCTGGGCGACTACGGCCGCGAATGCGCGGCTATCCACCGCAAGGTTCGCTTGGCTGAAGGGGGATTTGTCCTGATCATCAGAGCGGAAGAACTGGCTGTCCACCGCGATGATTTTCCATTCGCCACCCACGTTGAGCAAGAACGGTGAGCCGCTGTCGCCTTGCGCGGTGTCACATTCGTGCAGAATTGAATTGTCTTCAAACGCTTCGACAACGCGGCAGCCTTGGTTGCCCGATAGGTTATCGCCGGTGTCCCATGAATATCCGGCCTGATTAACGATAAGGCCGGAGCGCCCGATCTGGCTGATGTCCGCAGATGTAAGTTCATGCACGTCCAGATAGCCGATTTCGTCGCCGAGATTGCGATCAAGAACGACCAGTGCCCAATCATGGCCATTTCCGCCGCCGGCTTCTTGGGTTTCAGGGGTGTAGTTGGGGTCAAAAACCGCAGCAGTCACTTTGGCTTCGCCCAAAGACGCGCCCAGCGACAGACCCGCGCTAAAGCGCACAGGTGTGTTGGTTTCATCGCCCGTATCGGTGACACAATGGGCGGCGGTCAGCACCAGCGCAGGGCCAACCAGCGTGCCCGTGCAGGTGCCGTCTTGCAGTTCCAGCGACCCGATTGAACGCCAAGGGGCCTGTGCCACATCAACCAAGAAGCGGTCGTCGCGGCCAAAAAAGTGGTTTTCAAGACCCGCAGGCCGCGAACGGCCAAGGCAATCGGCGGTGTCAGAGAAGGCTTCGCAAGTGCCGTCGCCACCTGACGCTTCGTTGCAGATGCCATCAAAGGCTGTGTTACATGTGTCAGTGCGGTTGCGCAGGTAGGCGACAGCCGCGCAGTCGGTGACATCGGTGCCGGATGTGCAGTTGTCGGTGCCGATACCAGGTTCATCACATTCATTGTCATTGGCCCAGCGGCAGCTGTCTTCGCCGCCAAGCGCCATTGCGCGGCAATCGGTGGCATCTGTACCTGCGTTACAATAGTTCGTGCCGCCAAAGTTCACATCGTCACATTCACCGTCATTGGAATACTGGCACGTGTCG
This sequence comes from Octadecabacter sp., assembly GCA_018500065.2. Lineage (GTDB taxonomy): Bacteria > Pseudomonadota > Alphaproteobacteria > Rhodobacterales > Rhodobacteraceae > Octadecabacter. The sequence goes on from JAHBAO020000177.1 coordinate 2,320, forward strand.
TCGCCCAGCTGCGCCCGCAAATCTGCGGGGACGAGCGAAAGCAAACGCGCCAAGGCTTCTGGCGAGGTGCCGAACAGATCGCAGTCCGTCGCGTCAGACCCGTCAACGCATTGCCCGCCGCCGCCGTAGCGCAATTCGTCACATGCGCCATCATTGGCCCATTGGCAGCTGTCGTCATCCAGACCCGCCGCCAATTGGCGGCAATCGGATGTGTCGGTGCCATCTGCGCAATAGCCACCGCCACCGAAACGCGCCTCGTCACATTCGCTGTCGTTGGCGTATTCGCAGGTGTCCGCGATGTTAGCGATGGGCGACAACACGAGGTCGCCACCAGCGGCGCAATCACTGGTGTCTGTGCCGTCGTCACAAAACCCTTGGCCGCCAAAGCGCGCTTCGTCGCATTCGTTATCATTGGCAAACGTGCAGGAGTTGTCGCCGCCAACCAACGGTTCAAGCGTGGCGCTGGTGCTGACAGAGGCAAGGCAATCCGTTGCATCTGTACCCGGATCACACGCGCCCGTTCCGCCGTAAAGAATGTCGTCACATTCATCATCATTGGCCCAACGGCAGGTGTTGTTGCCCAATTCATTGATGGTCTGTTCCCCAACGCCCAAGGCACGGGCACGATCTAGGAAATCTGTTTCACGTTGGACTTGCCACGCGGCGCAATCACTGGTGTCGGACCCGTCCTGACAGGACCCTGTGCCGTTGTAGCGGTATTCATCACACTCGTTGTCATTGGCAAACGTGCAGCTGTCATCTGCGATGCCTGCGCGCAGCAGGGCGCAATCGCTGGTGTCGGTTCCCGCATCGCAATACCCCTGTCCGCCATACCGCTCCTCGTCGCATTCATTGTCGCCCGCGTAGTCACACGTGTCTTGCGCATAGGCGGGCAGGGCGATGATGAACGTCAAAAGGATCAGAAGGGAACGCAGCATAAGCAAAACCTTTGTCTTGAAATCAATGGGGTTACCTTGGCGCAAAACAAAGGGTCGGGTCCAGTGCACAACCCGACCCTTAAGGGTTTTGTAGACCCGTTGAGAGCTTTCATCAGTTTAGCGGCTTGGC
>JAHBAO020000288.1 GCA_018500065.2 Octadecabacter sp.
ATTGATGTAACGGTGCAGCCAGTCACGCGTTCCGCCGCGAGGCCAGCATTGGCGATTAATTGGGTGGGCGGGGTACGCCCGGTTTCAAAGTTCTGGATCGTAACGCCACGCGCCGTTTGCTTAACCGTGAACGCGTTGCCGTTCACGGTGATCGCTTCACCGGGCATGATGTTCGTCAACGCGCCGCCCGAACAGGCAGGTAGGGTGAACGTTGCGACCAAGAATGCGCTTCTTAGCATCAGATTAAACCAACACCGAACCCTTGGCGTCGATCACGCCTTGGGTGTCGGCATCGCCCAGCAGCATGTCGTTGTGCGCCTTTCCTGACGGGATCATCGGGAAGCAGTTTTCGTGCTTCTCAACCAAGCAATCAAACAACACGGGGCCGTCGTGGTTCAGCATTTCCATAATCGCATCGTCCAGATCGGCAGGGTCGGAACACAGGATGCCCTTTGCGCCAAACGCCTCAGCCAACTTAACAAAGTCAGGCAGGGATTCAGACCATGAGGAACTATAGCGTTCGCCATGCAGCAATTCCTGCCACTGGCGCACCATGCCAAGGCGTTCGTTGTTGAGGATGAACTGTTTGACCGGCAGGCGGTATTGAACGGCTGTTCCCATTTCTTGCATGTTCATCAACCATGACGCTTCACCCGCGATGTTGATCACCAAAGCCTCAGGGTGCGCCATTTGTACACCGATGGACGCAGGATGGCCGTAACCCATCGTGCCCAGACCGCCCGACGTCATCCAGCGGTTGGGGGCGTCAAAGTTCAAGTATTGCGCGGCCCACATCTGGTGCTGGCCCACTTCAGTGGTGATGTAGCGGTCCTTGCGGTGCTTTGTCAGTTCTTCAAGACGTGCCAGCGCGTGCTGTGGTTTGATCGTCTTTTCGTCTTGGGTGTAGGCCAAGCAATTGATCTTCTTCCACGTCGTGATTTCATCCCACCATGTGCCAACCTTCTCGGCGTTGGTTTTGCGGCCACGGGACTTCCAGACTTTCAACAGGTCTTCAAGAACATGGGCAACATCCCCGATGATCGCGATGTCTGTGCGGATGACCTTGTTGATGGACGACGGATCAATGTCGATGTGTGCTTTGATCGAATTCGGGCTGAATTTGTCGATCACGCCAGTGATGCGGTCATCGAAACGCGCGCCGATGTTGATCATAAGATCACAGTCGTGCATTGCCATGTTCGCTTCATAAAGCCCGTGCATGCCCAACATGCCGATCCATTTCTCACCGGACGCAGGGTAGGCGCCAAGGCCCATCAACGTGGATGTGATCGGAAAGCCCGTGGCCTCAACCAATTCGCGCAACAGATGGCTGGCCGCAGGACCAGAGTTGATAACGCCACCACCGGTATAGAACAGCGGCTTCTTGGCCTTCTCGATGGCGGCGACCAGATCATTGATACCCTCAATGTCGCCCTTAACCTGTGGCTGGTAGTGGGACCGCGCAGGTTGCGCTTTCGTGTAGGTGCCGGATGCAAACTGAACGTCCTTGGGGATGTCCACCAACACCGGGCCGGGGCGACCGGACATTGCGACGTGAAATGCCTCATGGATGATACCCGCCAGCGCGTCGGTCTCTTTCACCAGCCAGTTATGTTTCGTACAGGGCCGTGTGATGCCAACGGTGTCGGCTTCTTGGAACGCATCAGAGCCGATCATGAAGGTCGGAACCTGACCCGTCAGAACGATAATCGGAATGGAATCCATCAACGCGTCCGTCAGGCCCGTCACCGCATTGGTTGCACCCGGTCCGGACGTGACCAAGGCAACCCCAACTTTGCCAGTGGAACGCGCATAGCCTTCGGCGGCGTGCACCGCGCCTTGCTCATGGCGCACCAGAATGTGCTTGATCGAGTTTTGCTGAAAGATCTCGTCATAGATCGGGAGGACAGCGCCACCGGGATAGCCAAAGACTGTGTCGACACCCTGATCAATCAGAGCTTGAACCACCATTTTTGCACCGGTCATCGTCTTAGCTGACATTGTCTTTGTATCCTTGTTTCAGCGTTGTCGTCTTTATTTCTATACCGCATAAAAAAGCCCCCGAAAATTTCGGAGGCGCATGGGAACCGTTCTGGTCAACCGTTACCGGCCCATGCGCGTCTTCCCCACCACTAGTAGAATGCTGAGCATTCGAAGTCTCCTTTTGCGTTGGTGGGTTTATGCCTTTGCTTTCATAGGGGGTCAACAGTGGGAATCGCAAAAATGTCGTCTGAGGGCGATTTTTCGCAACTTTATTAAAGGCTGGGCTGTTTTGGTAATGTGGGCATGCGCTTTGCCCCGACTTGAGGGAAACAAACCTGCCAAAAGCGGGCCCTTGTTTCGCGTTTGTCCATTTCCCCAAACGGGACTCGCCTTTGAGGTGTTTATATGTGCTAATAAAACCTTAACAAGTTTCCTCGGGGGGGATTTTGAATGCCTTTTAATATCTTGTCGCAAGGCGTTGAGCCGCAATTGCCGCAGGGCGTCACCTTTGGTCCTTCGCCAGCCTTTAACAATGATGTGCAGGTCGAACAGATGCCGGCTGTGGACGCATCTGGTGGATCCTTACAGGTTGTTGGCACCTCTCGTCTGACCGGATCTCAAACCGATGTTGACCTTGTTTATACAGCTGCGGATGGAACCACTGTTGAGCAGACTGTTACCTTAGAAGGCTACAATTTAGGATTTAGCATTAATTCGCCTGCGGTAGCTTATGGTGAAAACCTGGATTCATTCTTACTTTCTGTAGACACCACTGAGTATGTAAACCAAGGCGGTATTGATGCTTTTTATTATCACGACGCCTATGTGATTTCGGTAGAAGATACAGGGTTTGAGGCCCGATCCGTTGAGGTTTTGTTTGATTCTTTCGACGATGGCCGGTTCTCAGGGAAAACGCCCTATTTAACGCCGCTTGGCGACGGCCGGGTTAGCAGGGTTGTCGAAAGCGCGTTTGAGTCCGATACAGGTATTTTTTATGAGAGTGATGGTGTCGACGTTGTAAAGACGCTGTCTTTCGATGCTGCATTGGCAACTGACGAGGGTGGAATTGTAACCATCTTTGAGACCGAAACAGGTGATTTTGCGATCAAGCAATACGATGCCGACTATGAATTGACAGAACACGTTACACTGACCCGCGCGACACTTTTTGAGCAATCAGGGCTGTACACGCAGGATCCGACGTTCACGTTTTTTGTGAATGATTCAGGAAATTTAGACGTGTATCTTACTGACCCTGCCGATCCAGACAGTGAAATCTATAAGATTGAGTACGATCTGGTGCCCTTAGAGTCAGATGAAACGTTTGCGATCGATACTGGCGAAGACTTGCGGCTTACCGATGGCGACGATGTGTTCGACATCGGCGAGGGGTCAGACACAGTGGATGGCTATTTCGGTGATGATCTGATCACGGAGACTCCACGTGTCGGGAACGGCTACACCAAGGACCGTGATGAGATATATGGAGGGCATGGTAACGACGCGATCATTCTGAGTGATGGCCGTGATCTGATTTATGGCGGCCGCGACGACGATTTCCTAGACGGTGGGGATGCGACGAACGAACCACCAAGCGAAACATACGGGAACACCATTTACGGAGACGAGGGCAATGACACGCTATTAGGGGGCCTCAAAAAAGACGACCTTTACGGTGGGAGTGACGATGACACGTTGTTCGGCGGTGGTAGTGACGATGCATTGGTCGGCGGCACTGGCAACGACAAAGCCGTTGGCGGTGTTGGCTCCGATGCCATTTCTGGCGGCTACGGTAATGATTTACTCCGCGGCAGTGATGGCAATGATATAATCGCTGGCGATGACGGGGCCGACCTGATTTTTGGCGGTATTGGGACCGACATCCTCGAAGGTGGCCAAGGCTTTGATCAGTTGATCGGCGGGGCAGGCGACGACAGCCTTTTCGGGGGACGCGGCGAAGATGTCCTGAACGGGGGGAATGGCAACGACCACATCGACGGCGGGTCCAGCGATGACAACATACGTGGCGGCGATGGGAACGACAAAGTCCTCGGTGGTGACGGGGATGACGTTATCAATGGCGGCAGTGGCGCGGACCTGTTGCGCGGTAGCGCTGGCAATGACGTGCTGTTCGGCGACAACGGGGCCGACCTGATTTTTGGGGGTGCAGATAATGACATCCTTGAAGGTGGCCAAGGTTACGACACGCTGGTTGGCGGGCAAGGGGATGACAGCCTTTATGGTGGTCGCGGCAAAGATGTCCTGAATGGGGGTGACGGCGACGACTACATCGTCGGCGGGTCCAGCAATGACAACATACATGGCGGCGACGGAGACGATCTCATGACCGGAGGCGCGGGCGCGGATTTATATTTCTATAATTTCGACCTAGAAGATGATCTTCCCGTCAACGAAGGCACTGACACGATCACCGACTTCACGAGCGGAGTAGACAGTTTCTGGATTTCCACGAACACTGAACTGACCTTCGATGATTTGTTCCTGAGCCAAGAGGAAAGTGCAGCGGTTATTCAGTATCAAGAAACCACGATCCGTTTGGAGAATGTCGATGCGAATGGCCTGAGCGAAGACGACTTTTTGTTCTCATGAGAGTTGGCGTTCGCCCCGTCTAAGGCCGCGCCACTCTGATCCGTTGCTGGTTTTATTGCTGTCCGCGCACAGTGCGAATCGTGGTGACGCCTCGGGGCGGGCTTGCGCCCAATAAATGGGCGGTTGGCGATGTCGACGCCTTCTGACTGCTACTGTTTTTCGAAATTGGTAAAGAAATCTTACAATTTAGCGAATTTCAGCCACAATAAGTCTTTCACTGTAGCAATCCAGGCGCTAACGTCTGTCCACTTGTCATGATCGATCCCCATCGTCAGAGTGGTGGTCTATCAATCCCATGGGAGGAAAACATTACATGGATCGTCGTTCTTTTCTAAAAAATTCTGCACTCGGTGGCACCGCTGCTGCTGCGACTACGCTTGCTGCCCCAGCCTACGCGCAGGGCAACCGCACACTGACAATGGTCACATCCGTTCCAGACGGCTTTGCTGTTTTTGATGACGCGGCTGTAAACTTTGCTGAAAATGTCAACGCTATGTCGGGCGGCGAGCTGACAATCGAGAAGAAGGCCGCGGGCCAGCTTGTTGGTGCGTTTGAAGTGTTTGACGCAGTGTCGTCCGGTCAGGCCGACATGTACCACTCCGCAGATTACTACTTCGGTGGTCAGCACCCGGGCCTGTACTTCTTCACTGCTGTTCCGTTTGGCGCAACTGGTGGCGAGATGGCCAGCTGGTATTACCACGGTGGCGGTAAAGAGCTGCACCACGAAGTTGGTGAAATCTTTGGTCTGAAATCCTTCATCTGTGGTAACACAGGTCACCAGCCAGGTGGTTGGTTCAACAAGGAAATCAACACTGCCGCTGACTTGCAGGGCTTGAAGTTCCGCATGCCGGGTCTTGGTGGTTTGGCGCTGGGCCGTACAGGCGCGTCTGTTCAGAACGTTCCAGGTGGCGAAATCTATCAGGCCCTCGCGTCTGGTGCGATTGACGGTGCTGAGTGGATCGGTCCGTTCGCGGATGAACGCCTCGGCTTCCAGGAAATCTGTGAGTTCTACTATACAGGTGGTATGCACGAGCCGGGTTCCGCACTGACATGTGGTGTTAACCTTGATGTGTTCAATGAGCTGTCACCAGCGCATCAGGCCATCATCGAAACAGCTGCTGCTGCAACGCACCAGTGGTCCCTGTCGCAGTCCAACTACAACAACGGTGCAGCGCTTGAGCGTCTTAAAGCACAGGGCGTTAAGGTTTTGGAATTCTCTGACGAGATCTGGGACGCGTTTGGTACGGCTGCTGCTGAGGCTTTGGACGAGTTCATGGATGACGAGCTGTTCGCACGTATCCGTGCAAGCCAAGAAGCTGCTGTTGCTGCGACATATGCTTGGACGTCTGTGTCTGACGGTGTGTACACCGCCCAGCGTGGCCGCGTGCGCGCAGGCTAAGCCGGATACTGGCCCCACGTTGGGCCGGTCATAAAACGTAAAGCCCCGTCAGAATTGGCGGGGCTTTGCCGCAGGCACGTCGGGAGCGTGTCATTTTCAAAGATTAAGATGGGGGCAGGGACATGGAAGAAGACGCCGCAGCAGGTGGGTTCTGGTCAACTTACGACAACAGTTTTACGCAATGGTTTGAGCGGCTTCAGGGCAATGTCCCCGAAGGAGCCGATCCCATCGCGCCAGCAGAAACAACGATCGGTGCACTCTGGAACAGCCTTGTGTGGGTGTTCGCCAACATCATCGAAGCATTTTACAACATCCTTTATGCGGTCAGCCATCCGAACCTTTGGCTCGATTGGCTGAGCTGGGGCAACACGACAGAAGACAAAGTGTCGTTGATGAAGTTCATCTACTATGGCGGCTCAACCGAGCTGTTCTTTGCGATGTTCACGCTGTTCCTAACGGTCACAGTTATCGCGTTTTTGTACCGCCCGTTTATGTGGGGCTGCGTGATCGGGTTGGAATGGCTTGCCAACACGGTGGGGCGCACGTTCGCATGGGCGGGCCTGATTATGGTGCTCGTGCAGATCGTCATCATCTTTACCCAGCGGGTTTTTGCGGTGTCTGAAATCTCGCTCGGGTTTGGCATGGCGGTGACACATGATGTCAGCTGGTGGGCTGAATCGTTGAAATTTTACAACGCCTTGATCGTTTGCATGTGTGTGACTTACACGTTTGTACAGGGCGGGCATGTGCGGGTGGATCTGGTGTATTCCGCAGTTGGTCACCGCACCAAACGCATCATTGATATGGTTGGGTCGATGATTTTCATGATCCCGTCCGCCGTGCTGATTTGGATGTATGGCTGGTATTTCATGTGGCGCCATTTGGTCGTGCCCAACCCGTCAGCGTCTGACAGTCTGGACCGTCTGGTCAACAAAGCGCGCGCGCTGCGCTGGAACGTGGAAACCATCGGGTTCAGCCCGAACGGGTTCAACGCGTATTTCTTGTTCAAAGTACTGCTTGTGGCATTCACCGGATTGGTGATGTTGCAGGCCGTCGCGTTCTTCTACCGCTCCTATCTGGAGCTGGTTGAAGGCGAAGACAGCGTTGGCAAACATATCGACAAAGATAGCCTCGGCGAAGGCGAAGAAGCATACGAGGGAACCCACTAATGTTTTTCGGATTAGACGGCGTAGAAGTCGGCCTCATCATTGTGTTCCTGTGTTTGTTCGCAGGTATCTTGTCTGGCTTTCCAGTGGCCTTCGCCATTGGTGGTGCGGGTATCATTTCATTCGGGATCATCGCGGCGCTGGATAGCGGCGGGTACTTGATCCACCAAGCGATTGACACCAGTTCGGCGGAATTCGCGGCACTGGTGGCTGAGGGGATCAAACAAGACACAATATCGGTGTTTCGATACCCCGACTTGCCGCGCATAAGCGAGGCCGTGTTCAAAGGCGGTTGGGAAACCGCGATGAACCGTAACGTTTCCTTTGTTGTGAACCGCATGAACGAACGCGTGTTGGCGGGGCAATCCATTGAAACCCTTCTGGCCGTGGCGATGTTCGTGCTGATGGGCATCACGTTGGAACGCTCAAAGATTGCCGATGATCTTCTGACCACCATGAGCCGTATTTTCGGCGGCTTGCCAGGTGGTTTGGCCGTGTCTGTTGTGGTTGTGGGCGCGTTCTTGGCGGCCTCAACCGGCATCGTGGGCGCGACCGTGGTGACAATGGGCCTGCTGTCGCTTCCGACTATGTTGCGGGCGGGCTATTCCAAAGAACTGGCAACAGGTGTGATTGCAGCCTCCGGTACGCTGGGGCAGATCATTCCGCCGTCTATTGTTATTGTTTTGCTCGGGACGCTGGCGGGGGATTTGTATTCCGCTGCGCAAGAAGACCGCGCAGTCTTGGCGGGCTGTTCTGATGCGCTGACCTATCTTGGCTCTCCGGCGGTTCTGTCTGTTGGGACATTGTTCCAAGCGGCGCTGCTGCCCGGCATCCTGTTGGCGATGCTCTATGCTGGATATGCGTTCTGCTACGCATTGCTGAACCCAACCAAAGCGCCAGCCGTTCAAATGGGGTCTTCCAACGGTGAACCGATCACCAAAGGCGAAGGCCTCACATGGTTCCTCGCGGTGCCCGGTGGCTTGGTCATCCTGTTGGTGTTCTTGATGAACCTCGGCGTTGTGGGCAGCCAGTCCGTGATTATCGACAGCTTTACCGACGCGGGCCAATCGGCCAGCCTTCGCACCAATGTGTCGCCTGAATGTGCGGTCGCAATGGAGGAGTTGCATGGCGCCGAAGCATGGAACACGGCACTCGCTGAACAGGCCGCCATTGATAGCGCAGGCGGTGTTGAACAAGCGCGCGCGCTGAACGATGAGGAACGCGCAGAGCTGTTGATCGAACAGGTCGCGGATGCACCTGTGATCGGCACGGGCATTGCAATCTTGGCACTGCTTCTTGCGCTGGTTTTGACAACGGCACGCGGCGTTTCACCAAGCTCCGATCCAGCGCCACTGCTGATCGGCGCGGTCGGAATCTTGCTCATCCTGCTTGCCGATATCTTGTTGGTTAATCCGCTAACCTCACCAGGCGTGACGATACTGATCATCATTTTGCCGCTTATCTTGGTGTTGTGGGCCATGAAACCCGCGTTCGCGCGACTGGCCAAGAATGACCTGCTACGCGTTGTTTTCCCGCCGCTTGTGCTGATTGTTGCAGTTTTGGGGTCCATCCTTGGTGGGATCACCAACCCGACACCGGCTGCAGCACTTGGAGCAGGGGGCGCGATCATGCTGGCGGCCTACCGCAAGCTGGCGGACCAGGAAAAGTCGGGCAAGATCATCTTGCTGGCGACGGGCGCTGTTTTGTTGATGCTGATTGTCGGCGTCAATTTTGATATGCGCGTCGGGCAAGAAGATGTGGCGTTTGAAAACTACCTCGCGTTCATCTTTGCGTTCTCGATGTTCCTGTTTTCCATGTTCGGCTTGTTTTATGCCTGTACGGTCTTGTGGCTTGGTGGTGTTCTGACGCCCGTCGTGCGCGAAACCGCCAAGGTGACGAGCATGGTGTTCACCATTCTCATCGGCTCACAATTGTTGAACCTTGTGGTGATTTCCTTTGGGGGTGAACATTACATCCAGCAATTCCTGCGCAGCTTCGACGAGGAATGGACGGTGTTCCTGATCGTTATGTTGGTGCTGTTCGTTCTGGGTTTCGTGCTCGATTTCCTTGAAATCATCTACATCGTGATCCCGATTGTCGGCCCCGTCATCTACGGCGGCACGTTTGATCCGAAATGGGTGACGATCATGATCGCGGTGAACTTGCAGACGTCCTTCTTGACGCCGCCCTTTGGCTTTGCACTGTTCTATCTGCGCGGTGTTGCACCGCCAGAGGTCACAACAGGGCACATCTACCGCGGCGTGTTGCCGTTCGTGTTGATCCAAGTTGTGGGGCTTCTCATCCTAGCGCTGTTCCCCGCCATCGTCACAATCGTGCCGAACCTGTTGAACTAAGCAGGGCGGTTTCAGACAATAAAAGAGGGCGGCCCAATCGGGTCGCCCTTTTGCGTTTCGGTGTCTGAAAGGGGGGTGCGTTAGCCTTCGCTGCCCGGCAATTTGATCCGCGCGACCTGTTCGGCGATTGGCGCCACAGCAAGTGGACCGGTATCCGCGTCATAATCGTCTGGATCACTCAGCGTTTCCCAGCCCCCGTCGCGATAAATCTCGACACCTTTGAAGTTCGCTTTGTAGCCCATTTTGTCAGACCCGGGGACCCAGTAGCCCAAGTAGACATATGGCAACTTAAGCTCACGCGCGATCTGGATGTGATCGAGGATCAGGTAAGTGCCGACCGAGGATTTCATCAGTTCTGGCGCGAAGAACGAATAGACCATCGACAGCCCGTCATCCAAGACATCCGTCAGGCTGACAGCGCGCAAACCCTCATGGGGGTCGTCGACCACTGTCGCTTCTGCATGGGCCGAGCGGTATTCGATTAAGCGGGTGCGGATCGGGGTTTCTTCAACCATTGCGGCAAATTCAAACAAGTCCATATCGGCCATGCCGCCCGTCGCATGACGACTATCAAGGTAGTCGCGAAACAAGGCGTATTGCGCTTCCGTGGCCCAGGGCGAGGATGCGCTGCGTATCAGGTCTGAATTGCGCTTTAGCACGCGCTTTTGGCTTTTGGAGGGTGCAAAATCGGCGACCTTGATGCGGGCCGAAAGACACGCAGCGCAGTCTGCACAAGACGGGCGATACAGCACATTCTGCGACCGTCGAAAACCTTGTTTGGAAAGCGAATTGTTCAGTTGTTCAGCGGCGTCGCCTTGCAGTGCGGTGAACAGCTTACGCTCCATCCGGTCTGCCAGATATGGGCAGGGCTGGGGGGCTGTCACATAAAACTGTGGCGCTATGGGCAGACTATGACGCATGGACACTCGGTTGGGTTGGGTAGGGGCAGCGTAACAAACCCGCCCCCCATGCGACAACCCGCGATTTACGCGTGATTTTTGGTGTTCATCAGTGGCCGACCGCTGGTTGGGGTGCGCGGTCGGCCTAGGGTTGGCGCAGGCAGGGACAGGCCCGCGCCAAGGGGATTTTTAGGTGTCAGCATCAAGACTTGCTGCGCGATCATCCATAAAACCGTCAAATTCTGACTGGTCTTTTGCGGTGCTGGGGTGATTGTCGGTGATAAAGTGTGTTTGTGCGTTCATCGTCATTTGTCGTGTGCCTATTGACGTGTTGTTGCGGGCGCCCCGAACTTACGGGGCGCTCAATGATATTAGGCGATATTAGGCTGGCTTGGCGTCCGGCTCATCGGCGGCATCGTCCACCGTGCGCTCGGCGCGGTCTTCCATGAACTGGTCGAATTCGGCCTTGTCCTTGGCATCGCGCAGACGCTTGAGGAACGCCTCAAAGTTGGACTGCTCTTCCTCAAGGCGGCTTAGCGTGTTGGCTTTGTACGCATCAAAGGCCGCGTTACCGGAGGACGACATCGCCGCGCGCATCATCGAATGGCGGGCGTGGTGGCGTTGGCGCTTGGATGCGCAATTTCCTGAAAACATGCGTTTGCTCCATATCATATAGGCGAGAAGGGCGAGACCGACGGGCCACACGAAGATGAATCCGAGGACCATTGCGGCGATCCACGCACCTTTGCCGCGCTCATCGAGCCACGCCTCGCTGCGTTTAAACCAGTTCCCGTCACGCGGCTGCCGCGCATAAGGGGCGTTATAGTCAATGTTGGTGGACGAGGTGGTCATCTGGGTGCTCCATTGGTTGGTGTTTGTTCATGTGAATGGCTTTCACATTACCAAGATGGGGCGAGGGGGTGTGCTTCGCAAGGGTTAATGTAAATGTTTTTTACATTAACTTTATAAGGCGTTGTTATTGAGTAATATATTTAACACGAAGTGTTGAGGCTAGTCGGTAAAATCCGCAAGAACCGCACCGGAGAGGTCGCGCAGAACGTCCGGAGCGATCGGGAAAATATGGCGCGGGGTGCCCGCAGCGGCGAAGACCGTATCATAGTCTGACAGTCGCGCATCCCAAAATGCGCGTATCAGGTTGAGGTGGCCGATGGGGGAGACCCCGCCAATTGCGAACCCTGTTTGGGCGCGGATCAGTGCTGCATCGGCTTTGCCCAATAGTTCCCCTGCGGCTTCGCTGGCTTTGGCGGCGTCCACTTGGTTGCCGCCCGCAGTGATGAACAAAATGGCCTCGCCTGACGTTTCGCCGTGAAAGATGATCGATTTGGCGATCTGGTCTAAATGACAGCCCGCAGCATCTGCCGCCTGCTGCGCGGTGCGGGTTTCACTGGGCATTTCCAGCGGGGTGATGTCATGGCCAGCCTCGTGCAGCGCACGCACGACTCGTTTCAAACTTTTGCTCATGTTTTCAAGATGCCAAGGCGGGTTGCGATTGACCAGACCGAACCGTCGGCCCAATGTCGGGGCATGACATTTTCTTCCCGTATCACCCGCACACCCACGCCGTTTGACCCCGCCTTGGGCGCGGACGCGGCCAGCGCATTTGGAGATTTCGATGCGTCGTTGCGTGAATTGGTGGCAGGGGCCGCTGGGTGCAGCCCATATTTGAACGGGTTGTTGACCCGTGATGGTGACTGGTTGCGCGGCGCGTTTGAAGCACCTGAAGACGCGCTTGAAGCGGAACTGGCAATGATCGCCAACCTTGCGCTGCCGGAGCTTCAGATTGGTTTGCGCCAAGCAAAACGCCGCATTGCTTTGCTTACGGGGTTGGCGGATTTGGGCGGTGTTTGGTCATTGGAGCACGTCACCGGTGCGTTGACGCGGTTGGCTGACGGGGCGGTCGATGTTGCCCTCAAGCGTCTTGTCGGTGCTGAAATTGCCCGTGGTAAAATCCCGGGTCAGGTTGCGGCGGATGCCGAGTCAGCAGCGGGGATGGTCAGCATCAATATGGGCAAGGGCGGCGCGTTTGAGCTGAACTATTCCAGCGACATTGACCTGATTTGCCTGTTTGATGAAACCCGCTTTGAGCCGGATGACTTCCACGATGCGCGGTCTGCGTTCGTGCGGGTCACGCGCAAGATGGCCGCACTGCTGAGTGATCTGACGGGGGATGGCTATGTGTTTCGCACCGACCTGCGCCTGCGCCCTGATCCATCGGTAACACCTGTGTGCCTAAGCATGGAAGCCGCTGAGCGATACTACGAAAGCGTCGGGCGCACTTGGGAACGCGCCGCCTATATCAAGGCACGGGCGTCGGCGGGGGATATTGCAGCAGGCGAGGGGTTCTTGCAGACCCTGACGCCGTTCGTGTGGCGTAAACACTTGGACTTTGTCGCCATTCAGGACGCCCACGACATGCGCCTGCGTATCCGCGAACACAAGGGTCTTGGCGGGCCGATTTCATTGCCCGGCCACAACATGAAACTTGGGCGCGGTGGTATTCGCGAGATCGAATTTTTCACCCAGACGCGCCAGTTGATTGCGGGCGGGCGCGACCCTGAATTGCGCTGCCGTGGTACGGTTGATGGGCTGGCGGCACTGGCAAGCGCGGGCTGGGTGCCACAGGCGGACGCGGATGTGTTGACAGAGCATTATCGCCACCACCGCGAGGTTGAGCATCGCTTGCAGATGCTGAATGACGCGCAGACCCATGACCTACCCAATGGCGATGAAGGTTTTGCGCGGTTGGCTGCGTTCATGGGGACCGAAGACAAAACCTTGCGCGCGGAGCTGCACGACCGCCTTGACGCAGTGCATGCCCTTACGGAAGGGTTCTTTGCCCCGTCAGAGGCGGCGCCTGTTTCTGACTTTGGGCAGAATATCACAGAACGCTGGCTGACCTATCCGGCGCTGCGGTCTGA
>JAHBAO020000029.1 GCA_018500065.2 Octadecabacter sp.
CGCCTGAAAGTGGGCCGTTCTATCTTTGGGATGCTGGTGATGGTCCAACCGGTGATATTGTCAGCTTCGCCCGTGAAGAATCCGCCACTGATGTGGCTGGCGAACTTACCCAACTGATTCAAACGCAACGCGCCTATTCATCCAATGCCAAGGTTATTCAGACCGTGGATGAAATGCTGCAGGAAACCACCAACATCAAACGATAATAAATTGAGGTAACTGGCCATGAGTATTTCCAACTCGCTTTCAAATGCCCTATCGGGAATGACTGCCGCATCACGCATGGCCGAAGTTGTGTCCTCAAACGTTTCCAATTCATTGACGGACGGATATGGGCGCAGATCTCTGAACTTGTCATCCGCGGTCATCGGGGGACGTGGCGCTGGCGTCGAAATCGGGTCCATTACGCGCCACGTCGACAGTGGAATCCTCGCTGACCGACGGCTGGCAGGTGCCAGTTTAGGGGGGTATGGCTCATTGGTTTCGACCATGAACCGCATCCAAGACGTTGTTGGGGAGGCTGGTAGCACTGGTTCAATTTCCAGCCGGATTGTCGCTGTGGAATCCGCGCTCATCGACGCCGCATCCGACCCCTCCTCTCGCAATAACCTATCTGCGCTCGCGGAAAAACTTCGCGATGCAGCGACCAGTTTGAACACCGCATCGCACGGCATTCAAACCGAGAGGCAACGCGCGGATGCGTCAATTTCGGATCAAGTCGATAGATTGAACACAGCTCTTGGACAGGTTCAACAGCTCAACAAAGATATCATGACTGCGCACAACACCGGTTACGATCCCTCCGGCCTACAAGACCAACGCCAGCTCATTATTGACGGAATCTCCGAAATCGTACCAGTACGAGAGCTCCATCGCGCTGGTGGTCAAATTGCATTGATGACTCCAAGCGGTGAAACCTTGATCGATGGTGAACCCAAGGTTTTTGGGTTTGTCCAAAATGCCGTGATTACCCCTGATATGACGCTTCAAAGTGGGGGGCTTTCAGGGATTACACTTAACGGACAACCGATCGCGTCTGACGGTGTCGGTAAGCTGGCTGGTGGAACGCTCGGCGCTGCTTTTCAAGCACGCGATATTGAACTTGTCGCGGCGCAGGAAGGTCTGGATACAATTGCTGTCGACCTGATTAGCCGGCTTCAAGACCCGAGCGTTGATCCGACGCTTGCTGTTGGACAAGCGGGGCTTTTAACGGACGCTGGCGCAGCCCATAATGCCGCAAACACTGTTGGACTATCGTCTAGAATATCTCTCAACGCATTCGTGGACCCGTCAGCGGGTGGCACAGTTACAAAGCTTCGGGATGGCCTGAATGCGA
Organism: Octadecabacter sp.; assembly: GCA_018500065.2. Classification (GTDB taxonomy): domain Bacteria; phylum Pseudomonadota; class Alphaproteobacteria; order Rhodobacterales; family Rhodobacteraceae; genus Octadecabacter. The sequence continues at coordinate 1,337 of JAHBAO020000029.1, forward strand.
CTTCATCCGGGCCAAGCGGAAACGCCAGTTTGCTTCAAGCAATCTCCGGTGCGCTTGCAGAAGCAAGGACGACGCCAATCGATTCAATCCAACAAAGCGTTGCTGGCCGGGCATCCAACTTCGAAGGTGACATGGGAAGCAAGCGGGTTGAATTTGAATCCGAGGTTAGCTTCGCAAATGCCAGATGGTCTAGCCTGAAAGAAGCGGAATCTGCGAACGGCGTCGACACTGATTATGAAATGCAAATGTTGCTGCGTGTCGAACAGGCCTATGCGGCAAACGCCCGCGTCATACAAACCGTCGAAACCCTCATGCAAAGATTGATGGAGATTTGAAAATGGCAATCTCAATGATCGGCGACATGCGCCAGCATTTCTCAACAAGCCGTCACAATACATCTTTGAAGAACGAGCTTAACACGCTCGTTCAGGAACTGACGTCGGGCGAAAAGAACGACCTCACGTCCCACCTTGGCGGAGATCAAACAACACTTGCAGGCCTAGATCGCCAACTTCAACTGCTTGGGCAGTTCGCGCAATCAAATATAGAAACCGGCCAGTTCCTTTCGATGATGCAAACCGCGCTGACTGGGGTCGAAAACAACCGTGAGACGGCAAGTTCTACGCTTCTGTCCATCAATACATCAAGCACAGCATCACAAATCGAGAACGCGGCTGAGGTTGCGCGCGGCAGCTTCGAAGCCATCGTACAAACCCTGAACGTACGTTCAGGAGACCGGGCAATGTTTGGTGGAAATAGCTTTGGGTCAAACCCGCTGGCTGATCCGGCAACAATGATGACTGCGCTCCAGACTGCTGTGGCTGGCTTAACGTCAGCGACAGATGTTAACGCCGCCGTCGATGCTTGGTTCGATACGCCTGCCGGGGGGTTCGAAACCGACGGGTACCTTGGCGACACGACCGGCTACATCTCTCGATCATCAGGAGCAGAGCAGACCGTTGAAATTGGTGTGCGCGCTGATGATCAAGCGATCCGGGATACCCTTAAGGCGCTTGCGAAAGGTGCACTTGCCGGGGTTCCATCTCTCTCCCTTGGTCACGAAACCCGACAAAGTCTACAGGAACAAGTCGGCGTTGATCTACTCACCCAAGCCTCGGCGTTAACCGGCCTTCGGGCACGCATCGGTCATGCCGAACAGCGGGTCGAACAAGCAACCGCTCAGCTATCAGCGCAAACCTCGTCATTCAGCATTGCGCGAAACGAACTTGTTGCGGCTGATCCATTTGAAACGGCGACCCGTTTGCAGTCCGTCCAGCTTCAACTTGAAACCCACTACACCTTAACCGCGCGCCTATCGCGCCTATCTTTAACGGAGTACTTGCGTTGATCAGAACGTTCGCCGCGCTATTTTTAATTCTCATTGTTTCTACTGCGTTCGCCTCGCCAATTCGTATCAAAGATCTTGTCGAGTTTGATGGTGTTCGATCAAATGACCTTGTCGGATATGGCCTCGTTGTCGGCTTGAACGGTACAGGCGACGGGTTGCGAAACTCTCCGTTTACCGAAGAAATCATGAGCAATATTTTGGAACGCTTGGGTGTGAACGTTACTGGCGAACAGTTCCGGCCAAACAATGTTGCCGCGGTCTTGGTGACGGCAAGTTTACCGCCGTTTGCACGGACCGGCAGCCCGATTGACGTCACTATTTCGGCAATTGGGGATGCGGATAGTTTGCTTGGCGGAACGCTCATTATGACTCCGTTGAATGCGGCTGATGGAGAAATATATGCGGTCGCCCAAGGGACGATTATCGCTGGAGGAATAGCAGC
>JAHBAO020000296.1 GCA_018500065.2 Octadecabacter sp.
CTTGGCGATTGGATGATGGCCGTCAGACACTGGTTCTGGCAGCACGGCGCGAACGACTCCCCGAAGTCGTCTATTGGGGCGCGGTTTTGCCCGACGGCGAGGACCTCGACACCTTGCTGGCCGCCCACGCGATAGACGTCACAGGCGGCATGCTTGACGAAAATCCTGACCTGTCGCTGTGCCCCGAAGCATCGCGCACCTTCCCCGGGCAACCGGGGCTGATCGTGCGCAGCGAAAACGGCACGCCCCTGCTGCCAAAGTTCTGCTTTCAATCGGCGGAAAACGGCAGCAACCTGACCCTCAAATACCGCGACGACGACAACGGCCTCACGCTGTCGTTCGTTTTCGAAACCGACACTGACACCCACGTCATCCGCGCCAAAACCATCCTGAATGCCGATGCGCCCGTGCACCTGCACTGGCTTGCGGCCCCCGTCATGCCAGCGCCGCAGCAATCTGATGAGATGATCGACTTCTCTGGTCGTTGGTGCCGCGAATTTGAAACCAACCGCACCGCGTGGTCCCCCGGTATCCGCTACCGCGAAAACCGCACGGGCCGCACAGGGCACGAACATTTCCCCGGTTTGATCGTGCCCGTCACAGGTGCTACCAACACCCAAGGCGAAGCCTACGCGTTCCACTACGGCTGGTCTGGCGGGCACCGCATGGTCGCCGAAGAACTCCCAGATGGGCGCCGTCAAATTCAGTGGGGCCACGCTGCGCGCATGGAAACCCAAGCCGCGACAGAATTCAGCACTGCGCCCTTGTTCATGACCTATTCCGACGCAGGGATAAACGGCTGTGCAGTCTCGTTCCAACGCCACGTGCGCGACCGCGTTGTGACATGGCCGAAACCGGATCGTGCGCGCCCCGTGCACTACAACTGCTGGGAAGCGGTCTATTTCGGCCACAAACTCGATGTGCTTTCAGACATTGCTGACCGCGCCGCGAAGCTTGGCGCGGAACGCTTCGTTCTTGATGACGGTTGGTTCGGCAACCGCGACGACGACACCCGCGCGCTGTCTGATTGGGAAGTCGACGTACGCAAATACCCTGACGGCCTCGATCCGCTTATCGCGCATGTCCATTCCCTCGGCATGTCGTTTGGCATCTGGTTCGAACCGGAAATGATCAACCCCGACAGCGACATCCACCGCGCCCATCCTGATTGGGCACTGGGGTCTGAGGATCAAACGCTCGGACGCCAGCAAAAAGCGCTGAACATGGCGTTGCCCGAAGTGCGTGATTTCTTGTATGACCGCATGTCCGCCGTGCTGACGGACCACGACATCGACTACATCAAATGGGACCACAACCGCGTTCTGCCGATGCCCGATGCCGCACAAACGCGCGGTTCTTACGCATTGATCGACCGCCTACGGCACGCCTTTCCCGACGTGGAAATCGAAAGCTGCGCCTCCGGTGGCGGGCGCATCGACTTTGGCATCCTGAAACGCACCCAACGCGTCTGGCTGTCAGACTCAAATGACGCCCTCGAACGCCTGCACATCCAGCACAACGCGGCGCTGTTTCTGCCGCTGTCGATCACAGGCTCCCATGTCGGCCCGCGCCGCTGCCATACCTCTGGCCGCACACTGGACATATCGTTCCGCGCTTGGGTCGCCGCACAACGCCACATGGGGTTCGAAATGGACCCGCGCGAACTGGACGACTACGAAACCCGCGTGCTGACCGAAGTCACAAGCTGGTGGAAATACAACCGCGCATGGATGCAAACCGCAGACATTCTCCTGCTCGACAGCGCTGATCCGGCAATCATTGCGGAACAACAAATGCCCACGACAGGCGAACAATTCGTCGTCTTCGCAGGCAAGGCCGCAACATCGGCACAAATCTCTCCACGCCCGCTGCGCCTAACGGCCCTCGACCCGAATTCAATGTACGAGGTCACTCTGGCCAACCGCGCCACCGCCCCCACGCTGTCGCGCGGCACGCCGGCCCTCAAGGACGGACCTGTCACACTTTCAGGCGCGTACCTGATGCATCACGGTTTGACCTTGCCTTGGTCCTTCCCTGAAACCATGTGGGTGCTCGAAGGGAAACGCCTATGACCGCTGCCAATAAGCCCGCATGGATCGCCGCCGACTGGGGCACGTCTAACGTCCGTTTCTGGGCGATTGGGACGGACGGGTCTGTGTTAGGTGAACGCACCAGCGCAGACGGTATGGGGTCGCTCGTCGCGTCCGAATACGAAGGGGTGCTGAACCAATCCTGTAATGAATGGCTCGAAACCGCGACTATGGTCGTTGCCTGTGGCATGGTCGGATCACGCCAAGGTTGGGTCGAAGCGCCCTATCAAACCACCCCCTGCGCAGTTTGCCCGACAAAGATGGTCAAGGCACCCGTGGAACGCGACGGGCTTACCGTTCACGTCATTCCCGGTATCCGCCAAACCGATCCGGCAGACGTCATGCGCGGCGAAGAAACCCAAATCGCGGGCTTTTTGGCGCAGAATGACGGCTGGGACGGCATCATCTGCCTGCCTGGAACCCACACCAAATGGGTACATGTCTCCGCTGGCGAAGTCGTCAGCTTTCAGACCTGCATGACAGGTGAACTCTTTGCGCTCCTCGCCGAACAATCGGTTCTGCGCCACTCCGTTTCCGACGACGGCTGGAACGAGGAGGCGTTCATAGATGCCATGTCACAAACGCTGTCGCGCCCGGAACGCATGGCGGGTCAGCTGTTTTCCCTGCGCGCATCGCAGCTCGTTCATGACACAGATTCCCAAACGCTTCGTGCGCGGCTATCTGGCCTGTTGATCGGCGCAGAACTTGCGTCAACCAAACCCTACTGGCTTGGCCAGAACGGCGCGCTGATCGGGGCCGAAGCTGTGTCGCAGCCCTATGTTGCAGGGCTTGCCGCACAGGGCGTTGCCGTTACCCGCGCAGATGCCACCGATATGACCCTTGCAGGCATCAAAGCCGCGCATGCCATGCTGGAGACCCGATAGATGACACGCAACCTCATCGCCATTCTGCGCGGCATCACCCCACCCGAAGCGACCGCCGCCGTGGAAGTCCTGATCGATGCTGGGATTACCACCATCGAAGTGCCCCTGAACTCCCCCGATCCGTTCACCAGCATCAAAGCAATGGCAGATGCCTTTGGCGATCAGGCGCTGATCGGCGCAGGAACCGTGCTTTCGGTTGAGGACGTGAACCGCGTGGCCCAAGCAGGTGGCAAACTCGTCGTCTCGCCCAACGTCGATCCGCGTGTCATCCACGCGACCAAGACCGCAGGCATGCAAAGCTGGCCCGGTGTCATGACCCCGACCGAATGCTTCGCGGCGCTGAAAAACGGCGCTGACGGTTTGAAAATCTTCCCCGGCTCCTTGCTTGGCCCCGACGGGCTAAAAGCCATCCGCGCCGTGCTGCCCACTGGCACACAAGTCTATGCCGTCGGCGGCGCTGGCCCCGACAACTTCGCTGATTGGATCAAAGCCTCTGCTGACGGTTTCGGAATTGGGTCCGCGCTGTATAAACAGGGCATGACAACTGCTGACATCGCCACTCGCGCCGCCGATATCGTTGCTGCCTATGACGCCGCCAAAGGGCCCAACACATGATCTATGACGACACCCAATGCACGCTCGGCGAAGGTGCGCTTTGGCACCCCGGGCGGGGTGAATTGTTCTGGTTCGACATTCTCGGCAAACGCCTGCACATCAAGGGCCGCCACTGGCAATTCAACCGCTGTGTTTCCGCCGCGGGCTGGATCGACGACGCGCAGCTTTTAATGGCGGACAGCATCGGCCTGCATGTGTTCAACCTTGAAAACGGCACATCCGACCAAGTGGCCGAAATTGACGCCGAAAACCCCATCACACGCTCCAACGATGGCCGCGCCGACCCTTGGGGCGGTTTCTGGATTGGCACAATGGGCATGAACGCCGAACCAAACGCCGGTGCGATCTACCGCTACTACCGTGGCGAAGTGCGCCAGTTGTTCGCGGATATTACAATTTCCAACGCCATCTGTTTTGCACCCGATGGCACCCATACACTGTTTACAGACACCAAGACCGCCCAAATCATGCGCCAAAAGCTGGCCGAGAAAGACGGCTGGCCTGTAGGC
>JAHBAO020000018.1 GCA_018500065.2 Octadecabacter sp.
TATGGTGTTCTCCATCGTTCTTTGGATGCCGAGTTGGGGTGGTATGATCAACGGTCTGATGACGCTGCAAGGCGCATGGGACAAGTTGCGCACCGACCCGATTATGCGGATGTTCGTTCTGTCCCTTGGTTTCTACGGCATGTCCACATTCGAAGGGCCGATGATGTCGATCCGCGCAGTGAACTCACTGAGCCACTACACCGACTGGACCATTGGTCACGTTCACTCCGGCGCACTTGGCTGGAACGGCATGATCACCTTCGGCGCGATCTACTTCCTGACACCAAAACTATGGGGCCGTGAAAAGATGTATTCTATGTCTGCAATCAACTGGCACTTCTGGCTCGCGACACTGGGCATCGTTCTGTACGCGTCCTCTATGTGGGTCACAGGTATCATGGAAGGCTTGATGTGGCGCGAGGTCGATGACCAAGGCTTCCTCGTCAACTCCTTCGCAGACACCGTGTCGGCTAAGTTCCCGATGTATGTGGTCCGTGGACTGGGTGGCGTGATGTTCCTCTCTGGTGCTTTGATTATGTGCTGGAACATGTGGATGACAATTCGTGGGGCGAAACCGGCAACGGTTGCCCTTCCATCCGCCAAATCTAACGCCGTTCCGGCTGAATAAGGAGCCGACAAATGGGTATCTTAGAAAAACACGCCGTTCTCGAAAAAAGCCCGACATTGCTTTTCGCTTTCTCGCTTGTCGTGGTCACGATCGGGGGCATTGTCGAAATTGCGCCATTGTTCTGGCTTGAAAACACAATTGAGGAAGTAGAAGGCGTGCGCCCCTACACCCCGCTTGAACTGACAGGCCGCGACATTTACGTGCGCGAAGGTTGCTATGTTTGCCACAGCCAGATGATCCGCCCGATGCGCGACGAAGTTGAGCGGTATGGTCACTATTCACTGGCGGCCGAAAGCATGTACGACCATCCGTTCCAATGGGGGTCAAAACGTACAGGGCCTGACTTGGCCCGTGTTGGGCAACGTTATTCTGATGCGTGGCATGTGGATCACCTGATCGACCCACAATCTGTTGTACCGGAAAGCATCATGCCGAAGTACGGCTTCCTTGCAAACAGAGAGATCGAAGGGGAGCACATCGAAGCATTGCTGAGCACGCACCGTTTCGTTGGGGTTCCATACACTGACGAAATGATCGAACAGGCCAGCGCGGACTTTATGGTTCAGACTGACCCGTTCGGTGATTGGGATGGCCTTGTTGAACGCTACCCAGGTGCTGCTGTGTCCAACTTTGACGGCCAACCAGAGCTGACAGAAATGGATGCTTTGATTGCTTACCTGCAAGTCTTGGGCACAATGGTCGATTTCTCGACTTTCACACCTGACGCAAGCCGATAGGGGGAGAGCATGGAAACCTACACCTTTATGCGAGAATTCGCAGACAGCTGGGTCTTACTGGCCATGTTCGCCTTCTTCCTGGGTGCAGCAGTTTGGGCATTCTTGCCGAGCCAAAGAAGCGCGCGTGAAGACGCGAGCCTCATCCCATTCCGGAACGAAGCCACTCCGACGAATTCTTCCGGGACTCCAGAGAACAACGACGACGCAAAGAACAGTCGTGAATTGAAAGGGCTTGATAATGTCTGAACGCAAAATTGACGACGAAACTGGCGTTGAGACCACCGGTCATAGCTGGGATGGAATCGAAGAGCTGAACAACCCGCTGCCGCGCTGGTGGCTCTGGACGCTTTATGCCTGCATCGTTTGGGCGATTGCCTACACGATCGCTTACCCTGCTTGGCCAATGATTTCTGGTGCTACAAAGGGCATGTTGGGGTATTCCACGCGCGCCGAAGTTGCCGCGGATATCGTTGCACACGAAGCAAAGAACGAAGCACTTGTCGCTGAATTGATTGCTGCGGATTTGACCGCGTTGCCTCCGTCCAGTGACTTGCACCGTTACGCAGTTGCACGTGGCGGGTCTGTGTTCCGCGCTCAATGTAGCCAGTGTCACGGCTCTGGTGCGGCTGGTGCTGTCGGTTATCCGAACCTGCTGGACAACGATTGGCTCTGGGGTGGCGATATCGAAAACATCTCAGCGACGATCAGACACGGTGTCCGTAACGATACCGATCTAGATGCGCGGTATTCCGAAATGCCTGCTTACGGTGACCTGTTTGTGGAAAAGGAAATTGAGGCAGTTGTTGAATATGTCGTCAGCTTGTCCTCCACAGAATTTGACGCTGGCTTAGTACAGGCTGGCTCCGAATTGTTCTTGGACAATTGCGCGGCCTGTCACGGCGACGAAGGCCTTGGCGACCAGTTCCTTGGCGCACCAAACCTCGTCGATGCGATTTGGCTTTATGGCGGTGATCGCGACACTCTCACCGAGACCGTAACCAATGCCCGCTTCGGCGTTATGCCAGCTTGGGGCCAACGACTGAGTGATGTGGATGTACGCGCCGTTTCTGTCTATGTTCATGCCCTGGGTGGCGGTGAATAAAACAGAAATCTAGCCAAAAATGAAGCCATCCAATCTACAAGGGTTGGGTGGCTTTCTTATTTGGAACCTAGCCAAGCACTTTTACGTGGTCAGCGGTTTTGATTGATGCAGATCAAGGCCTTCAATCTGCCTCAGGGGTAGTAGAATGGTGTCGCGAACAGGAATCAATACATGTCAGACCGCCCACTTTACGCCCCACAAGAACCCATCTTTCCGCGCCGCGTCACTGGCGTTTTTCGCAATTTGAAATGGGGGGTCATGATTTTCACGTTGGGGATCTATTATCTCACTCCGTGGATCCGTTGGGATCGTGGTCCCAACCTTCCTGACCAAGCGGTGCTTGTTGATATGGCGAGCCGCCGTTTCTACTTTTTCTGGATCGAAATCTGGCCGCACGAGTTCTATTTTGTTGCGGGACTTCTTATCATGGCCGGCTTGGGGTTGTTCCTGTTTACCTCCGCGTTAGGCCGCGTTTGGTGTGGCTATACGTGCCCGCAGACCGTTTGGACCGACTTATTTATTCTGGTTGAGCGATGGATTGAAGGCGACCGTAACGCGCGCCTGCGTTTGTACCGCGGCAAATGGGATGTTCGTAAATGGCGCCTGCGCCTGACGAAATGGTTTGTCTGGTTGCTGATTGCGATCGCAACAGGTGGCGCCTGGGTGTTCTATTTCACGGATGCGCCGACGTTGCTTGTTAACTTGTTGAATTTCACCGCACACCCCGTTGCCTACATGACCATTGCCGCACTGACAGCGACAACGTTCTTGTTCGGTGGTTTCATGCGGGAACAGGTTTGTATCTACATGTGCCCTTGGCCGCGCATTCAGGCCGCGATGATGGACCCTGATACGATCACCGTTGCCTACCGCGAGTGGCGCGGCGAAGAGCGTGGCAAGAAGCACGAAAACAAGTCTGGTGATTGTATTGATTGCATGGCCTGCGTGAACGTCTGCCCAATGGGGATCGATATTCGTGACGGACAACAGATGGAATGTATCACCTGCGCACTGTGCATTGATGCCTGCGATGACATCATGGATAAAATCGGCAAGCCACGGGGTTTGATCGACTATATCGCGCTTTCTGACGAACCCGCAGAACGCGCCGGGGAACCACCTGCGCCGATCTGGAAAAAAATCCTGCGTCCGCGCACGATTATCTACACAGCCATTTGGGCGTCTATCGGCGTCGCACTTATGTATGCTCTGTTTGTGCGCTCGGACATCGAGTTGACCGTCAGCCCTGTGCGCAATCCAACTTATGTGTTGCAATCAGACGGTGCGGTTCGCAACATTTACGATGTGCGACTGCGGAACAAAGCCGGGGATGATCGTGTCTTCCACATAAGCCTCACAAGTGACGAAATCTTGCGGATCGAGCTTGAGGGGCGCGGTGGTCTGCGCGACGTTGTCGTGCCGGCTGATACGACCATTTTGCAACGCGTTTATGTAACTGCGCGGCCGCAAGACCCTGCAGCATCTAGCGACACAACTGCGCTGCGGCTTTGGGTCGAGGACGTTGACGCCGATATACGCGCCAGCCAATCAACAACTTTCAATGGGAGGGACCAGTAATGACCGAGATTAAGGGTTGGCATGTCCTTGCGGGCTTCGGCGCTGCATTTGGCATCATCATCGCCGTGAACCTCACGCTGGCGTATAAAGCAGTTCAGACGTTTCCGGGTTTAGAGGTCAAAAATTCTTACGTCGCCGGTCAAGTTTTTGACGAAAACCGCATCGCTCA
>JAHBAO020000251.1 GCA_018500065.2 Octadecabacter sp.
CCCGCCCGCCAGCTTTCTTAACCGCGTCTTCCAGCATTGGCCCAAGCGTCTTGCACGGCCCACACCAAGCCGCCCAAAAATCGACGATAATCGGAACCTCGTTGGACGCTTCAATAACGTCTTGCATGAACGTGTCTTCGCTCACGTCCTTTACCAAATCAGTCGCCGCTGCGGGTTGTTGTCCGCCACCAAGTTCTATCATTTCCGTCTCCGATTAGCGCATCTCGTTTGCGCCTATATGGGCAAGCGCGCGCCAAAGTCCAAGGGCCAGCTGTACGTACGCGGTGTGTACAGGTTGTGTTCGCAATGTGTACGCTGTGTGCCTCGGGTTTTTACAGGTCAAACGTCGCAAAAACCGGCGCATGGTCGCTGGGCTGCTCCCAGCCCCGAACTGCACGAATTACGCGGCTGGAATGGGCAGCATTTGCGATGTCCGGCGTCGCCCAAACGTGGTCCAAGCGGCGGCCCTTATCGGCCTGGTCCCAATCCTTCGCGCGGTAGCTCCACCAGCTGTATAGCTTGCCCTCCGGCACGTCCGCACGGGTCACATCAACCCAAGCACCAGCCGCTTGCGTTTCCGCAAGTGCCTCGACCTCAACAGGGGTGTGACTGACGATCTTCAGCAGCTTCTTGTGGTCCCAAACATCATCCTCACGTGGGGCGATATTCAAATCCCCCACAAGGATCGCTTTCTGCGGCGTGTTTGCCTTAAAATAATCCCGCATTTCAGACAGATAGTCGAGTTTTTGGCCGAATTTTTCGTTGATCTCGCGGTTCGGTTTATCGCCCCCCGCAGGCACATAAAAGTTGTGAACCGTCACGCCATTTTCCAGCCGCCCCGCGATGTGGCGGGCATGGCCAAGGGATGCAAAATCCTGCGCGTCGACTTCCTCAATTGCCATTCTAGAAAAGATCGCAACGCCGTTGTAGCCCTTCTGCCCGCGCGCAACCATGTGGCGATAACCAAGGGAATGAAACTGCTCCAGCGGGATCTTTTCGACAGGACTTTTACACTCCTGCAAACACAGCACATCCGGCGCTTCCTCGGTCATCAAACGCGCAACCAAACCCTCGCGCAACCGAACTGAGTTGATATTCCAAGTGGCGAGCGTGAAGGGCATGAAATTCTCCTGATTTTTAAGAACTTTAGCTTGCCGCAGGTTGCTTTGCCAGCCACTGCGACACCCGTTCTAACCCTTCTTTCAGAACTTGCGGGTAACATGCAAATCCGATCCGCACATACCCCTCAACGCCCAGCGCCGACCCCGGTGTAAACATAACGCCCGTGTCTTTTAACAACGCAACACATTGATCATACGATGAAATACCAAGATTAAGCGCCACAAACGCCGTAGTTCCGGCTTTTGGCTTTATATACCGTGCCTTAGGCTCGCCCTGCACCCACGCGTCCAACACCGCAAGGTTGCCGCGCGTGATCTCGTGTGAGCGTTCCAAAATCACGTCCTTGGCGTCTAACGCCATCGCCGCGAAATAATCATCCACCATACCAACGCTGATCGTGGTGTAGTCGCGATGGACTTCGCAATTATCAAGCAAGCTCTCAGGTCCAACAATCCACCCCAGCCTTAACCCAGCCAGTGAAAACGCCTTAGACGTCGACCCAGTCGAAATTCCCTTGTCATAGACATCAACAATCGACGGCACAGGGTCCCCCTGCTCCGTCCCGCGATAAACCTCATCACACAGTACCCACGCCCCAACGGATCGCGCGATCTCGGCCACCCGTTCCAACCCGTCACGCTCAATCAGCGCACCCGTTGGATTGTTAGGGTTGGTCAAAGCGATCACCTTCGTGGCAGGCGTCATCGCTGCCGCAACGGCGTCCCAATCCGGCAACCAGCTGCCCGCCTCACTCAACGCAACCTCCGTCACTTCAGCCCCCAAGGATCGCGGAATCGCCGTGTGTTGTTGATAGGTCGGCGTTACCGCCACCACATGATCAGGTCTTTCGTCAACGCCCCCCGCCCCCACAAGCGTCTGATAAACCATATGATTTGCACCAATCGTCCCATGCGTGATCAGCACATTCTCAGCGCGCTGATCCGCAAACATCCCTGCCACCAAGCCGCGCAACCGCGTCGATCCACGAATCTCCCCGTAGGTCATCTGCATCCTGGCCAACTCGCTCGGCATCTGCTGCGTCGTTCCTGCCATTTGCATCAATTCAGCCAAGGTCAATGACGCCACACAGGTCTCCGCCAAATTCAGCTCACACTTGGTCTCCCAAGCGTTCATCCATTGCTCAACCCCAAACGGTTCGATTTTCATGACAGTACTCCCTTGGCACCAATGGAACAGTACAACTCACTAAGGTCCATCCCCACATCTTCCCCTTTGCCTTTGTTTCACAAATATCCCGGGGAGTCCGCAGGACGGGGCAGCGCCCCTCTTTTCTACCGCCAACACATAAAAAAGCCCCGACCACTAAAGGCCGGGGCAAGTCCAACAGGGAGAAAGGGAAGAAACCCCACCTAAAGGAACCTCTTCTAGCTAGCCCGCATCAGCGGACACAGCCTTGATCTGCATCAAGCAACGAGGCGATAGCCGCCGCTTTCTGTCACCAACAAGCGTGCATTGCTGGGGTCAGGTTCAATCTTTTGGCGCAGACGATAAATATGGGTCTCAAGCGTGTGCGTCGTCACACCCGCGTTGTAGCCCCAAACCTCATGAAGCAAGACATCTCGCGCCACGACGCCCTCTGTGGCACGGTAAAGAAACTTTAGAATATTCGTCTCTTTCTCGGTCAAACGAATCTTCTTTTCTTCTTCGGTAATCAGCATCTTTTGCGCCGGCTGAAACGTATATGGCCCAAGCGTAAATACCGCATCCTCAGATTGCTCATGTGTTCGAAGCTGCGCACGAATACGCGCCAAAAGCACAGGAAACTTGAACGGCTTAGTGACATAATCATTGGCCCCCGCATCAAGCCCAAGGATCGTATCACTATCCCCGTCATGACCCGTCAGCATCACAATCGGGCATTTCACGCCTTGTTTGCGCATCAAGCGGCACAACTCGCGACCATCAGTATCAGGAAGGCCGACATCCAGTATCACCAGATCATAAAGCCCTTCTTTGGCTTTCGTCATCGCTTCAGCGCCATTGCCCGCTTCAAAGACATCAAAGTCTTCGGTCATAAGCAGTTGTTCTCCCAGCGCCTCGCGCAGGTCCTCGTCATCATCGACAAGCAGAATTTTCTTGAGTTGTGCCATTACTGGTATCTCCTTCGTTGTAGCTTAGATGTGTTGAGATACGTGTTCACACAAGATTTATGGCAACTTCTCACGCCGTCGTGTCGATTGTGGGGTAATTGTTTCAATTTCTCACACTTACAGGTATCGGAATAGAGCAATTAGAGGCCTTTTATGACATTCGCACCAAACCTGACAGAACGTCTCGCCCGCGCCCGCGCTGACTTGCGCATGGGTGTGCCAGTGGTGGTGTCTGATCGGGAAGGCGATGCGATGGTTGTTTCTGCCGAAACCATCACGCAATCGCGGCTGACTAGTCTTACTGGGATGTCGCCAGTGCTTGCGATCACCGATCACCGCGCCAAAACGTTAAAGGTAGCGGCATACGACGGTGACATCGCCCGCGTCGTTTTACCGGAAAACGCTGACATTAATTGGATCCACTCCACCGCGGATCCCTCTGATGATTTGAAAAGCCCGATGAAAGGCCCGTTCAAAACCGCACGCGACGGGACGGCTGCACCCCATCGGGCAGGGATTGCGCTGGCGAAGTCCGCGCGGCTTCTGCCCGCATGTGTCGTTGTTCCATTAGAAAATGGCGCAGCCTTTGCGGTTAAGCACGATCTTACGATCCTTGCGGCGAAGGTCATCCTGACAACGGACCTGTCCCCGCTTCACCCCATTATTGCTGCACGTCTCCCGCTTGATGTGTCCGAAGCCGGACGACTTCACATTTTCCGCCCCGAAGACGGCGGCGAAGAACACTATGCCGTCGAAATCGGCAGCCCGAACCGCGATGCACCCGTGTTGGCGCGGCTGCACTCTGCTTGTTTTACCGGTGATCTACTTGGCAGTTTGAAATGCGACTGCGGCCCGCAACTGCGTGGCGCAATGGCGCACATGGGGGCTGAAGGCGCTGGCGTGCTTTTATACCTCAATCAAGAAGGGCGCGGCATTGGCCTCGCCAACAAGATGCGTGCTTATTCATTGCAGGATCAAGGCTTTGATACCGTCGAAGCAAACCACCGTCTTGGGTTCGCCGACGATGAACGCGATTTTCGGATCGGGGCTGAAATCCTACGCAAAATGGGGTTCAACCAAGTTCGCCTGCTCACCAACAACCCCGCTAAAATCGCCAAGCTCGAAAGCTGCGGATTAAAGGTGACAGAGCGCGTGCCGCTCAAGGTTGGCGAAAACCGCCACAACGAAGCCTATCTCGCGACCAAGGCAACCAAATCCGGCCACCTTCTTTAGCGGGCAAAGCGAAGTAAGATCGCGCCGATCAGCGTGAGGAATGTCGACCCGACTTTAAGCAGGTCCAACCGTTCGCCCATAAAGAACACTCCGATGAACAGCGCAAAAATGATCGACGTCTCGCGCAACGCCGTGACCAGCGCGATGGGCGCTTGCATGAACCCCCACACCACAAGCGCGTAGGCGCAATAGGATGCGCAGCCGCCGACGATCAGCACGAACCGTCCTTCAGTCCAAAGCCGCGACAGTGTCCCCGGTTTTGTCACCCGCATGAAGGCTGCAAAAATCACCGCATTGCAAATCGCCGACCCGCCATAAAAACCAACACCCGTGCCCGCAACGCGCGCACCCAGCCCGTCCACCAGTGAATATCCTGCAATAAAGCAGCCCGTCATTGCGGCCAGCATCGCCGCTTTCGGGTTTCGTGCTCCGCCATGCCCACGCACCAGCCCGAGCGACAGCAGCCCCGTGCCGATCAACACAATCGCCATAACTTCTTGCCAGCCAAGGATCACATTCAGGAAAGACACAGACACCATCGCAACAATCAGCGGCGCGATACCACGTGCGACGGGATAAACCTGAGTCAGGTCACCTATCCGGTAAGAATTCAACAAAAAAACCTGATAGCCAAAGTGAAGCACCAATGAGCCCAGCAAATACGGCCAACACGCCAAATCCGGCATTGGGACG
>JAHBAO020000351.1 GCA_018500065.2 Octadecabacter sp.
CGCGCGTTGCAACTGGCCGCCAGACACTTGGTGCGGATAGCGGAAACCGATTTGTTCAGGGTTCGGCAAACGGAGTTTACGGTACAGCTCAATCCCGTCTTCCGTGCTTGCGCTGCGGCTATCGACACCATGCTGAACCGGACCTTCTGTGTGCTGATCCATTAGTTTGTGCGCTGGGTTGAAGGACGCTGCAGCCGACTGCGCGACATAAGCAATGCGCTTACCCAGAAGGTCACGCTTCACCGCAGCAGACGCTTTGACCAGATCAATGCCGTCAAATTCAACCGAACCTTCGGAAATGCGAACACCGTCACGGGTGTACCCCATCGCGGCGAGGCCAATTGTGGATTTCCCTGCACCGGATTCACCGATGAGACCAAGAACTTCGCCCTTCTTCAGTGTCAGATCGACACCGTTGATAATCGGGTTCCACGTCTCGTCAGAGCGGCCTTCGATCTTGAGGCCCTTGATCGTGAGAAGATTGCTCATTCTTTCAGCCCCGATGTCTTGTGCAGCATCCAGTCGACCACGAAGTTCACCGCGACGGTTAGAAGGGCAATTGCGCCCGCTGCCAGCAAAGGTGTCACAGCTGCCGTTGGTATGAAGGCCGCGAAGTTGATAAACGGGCCAAGGTCACGCACCATTGTGCCCCAATCCGCCAGTGGCGGTTGGATACCCACACCGAGGAACGACAGCGCCGCAATCGTGAGGAACACGAAGCAGAAACGCAGGCCAAATTCAGCAAGCAGCGGAGCCATCGCATTCGGCAAAATTTCCTTAAACACAAGATACCCAAGACCTTCACCGCGCAATTTAGCCGCTTCGATGTAGTCCATGACGACAATGTTCAGACCAACGGCACGCGCCAAACGATAAACGCGCGTGCTATCGATCACTGCGATAATCACGACCATGAAAATGGTCAGCGGGACGTTTAGCTTCACAGCCCAAACGCTGGCGATGGTCATCAGCAGCAGTGCGAAAATCAGCGACGGGATGGCCATCAATACGTCAACCGAACGGGACAACAATTGGTCTAGCCAGCCTTGCAACGTCGCCGCCAAAAATCCGAGGCTGCCACCGATGAAAAACGCCAGACAGGTTGTGATGAATGCGATGCCAACCGTATTGCGCGCTCCATAGATCAAGCGACTCAGAATATCGCGGCCAATTTGGTCTGTTCCCAACGGATAGGCTGGATCGCCTCCAGCCGCTATTTCACCACCCGCCAACACGTTCGCCGCGCCAAGGATTTCGGATTCGCCGTAGGGTGCAATCGAGCCAGCGAAGATCGCGACAATTGCATAAAGGATAATAACCAGAATACCGAACGACGCAGTCAGCGGCATAGAGCGGAACAGTTTCTTGCTGCCTTCAGTACCAACGGCCCTACCGAGCAATCGAAACAGGAACGCCGCGACCGCTGCAATAATGAAACCATGTACGGCCCACTTGAAAAACACGACGCCTGCGCTCGGCGTTCCAGCTTCGGTCACTGTTGGCTGAAAGTAGTAATAGATTGCCCAAAGGAACAAAGCCGCAGCAAGAACGTAACCAAACGCAACGCCGAAACTCATGTCGCGAAACTTAGGTGCGTTATTTGTGATTTTCTGACCGATCAAGCGGAACGCATAGCCACCAACCAAAAGCACAGCGAGAAGGGCCGCCGCCCACATCAAACCGCTCATTTTGGATGCCTCAGACGTGGGTTGGAGATGATGGACAAGATATCCGCCGTCAGGTTCAGCAAGATATACGCCGCCGCGAAGATCAGGCAGCAGGCCTGAACAACCGGGATGTCACGAATTTTAACTGAGTCGACGAACAACTGGCCAATCCCTGGATAGACGAACACCACCTCAACCACGACAACGCCGGTGATGAGGTAAGCAAGGTTCAACGCGATCACGTTGATGATCGGCGCAAGCGCGTTTGGCAGTGCGTGTTTCACAATCACGCGCATCGGGCTGAGGCCCTTGAGCCGCGCCATTTCAATGTATGGGGATGCCAACAGACTGATAATCGCAGCGCGTGTCATTCGCATCATGTGTGCAGTCACAACCAAGGTCAGCGTAAGCGCAGGCAGCATGGATTTTTCTAAGCGTTCAGAAAACGCCATGCCTTCAAAAATGTTACTGAGGCTTGGGAAAATCGGGTTCAGCACCGCGAGAAAAAGGATCAGCACGTATGCCATGAAAAACTCTGGACTGGAGATTGAGCTGAGCGTGAACATGTTCGCCGCTTTGTCGAATGCAGTGTTGCGATAAAGTGCCGCGAGAATACCGAGCGTCACGGCCAACGGCACTGCGATGCAGGCTGTCACTGTCGCAAGAAACAGCGTGTTGGAAAGACGCGGTGCGATTTGTTCAGCGACGGTGGTCGTGCCAGCACCGCCAAAGTTTGCGAAGTTCAACTGCGCAAAACTGGTCCCGAGGTCGAGGGTCAACATGCCCTTCAACCAATCGAAGTACCGAACAACAAGGGGTTGGTCCAAGCCAAGATCACGTCGAATAGAGGCAACCGATTCAGGTGTCGCTCCCTGACCCAAAATTGCATCTGCGAAATCTCCCGGAAGCGAATTTACCGCTACGAAGATAACAATGGAAACCACAAAAAGAGTTAAAATTCCCAGTCCCAGTCGTTGAAGAACAATCTTCAATATTGATCGCAAGCCGATGGCCCCCCTTGGTTAGGAGTAGCGTAGCGTCAATGCGAAATCATACAACCCGTTAATTTTCAGCCACTTTTGAAGTTCCAATCACGTCCATCGTGCGAACAAGTTCCGCAGTAACTCCGGGCTCGGAAAGAGCATGCCCCGCTTTCGCGACCATAACTAGACGACCCTTTGGCAACTTCGAAGCGAGTATGTACGCCGAGACAGGTGGGCAAATCATATCAAACCGTCCTTGTACAATGACCGCCGGAATATGGGCGATCTTTGCGACGTTACTCAGGATTTGTTGCTCAGGATTTAGAAAGCACTTGTTGGTGAAGTAGTGATTTTCAAGACGGGCAAAAGCGCGCGCGTATTCTGCTGGGCCGGTTCCGCCAATTCCCTGACTATCAATAGATGCCAGCGCATTTTCCCAACCCGCCCATGCACGTGCGTATTGCGTTTCTTGTCTCGCATCGCCGGAAAACAGCCGTTTATGGTAGGCGGCAATCATGTCGTTCCGCTCCACCTCGGGAATGATCTCTTCAAAGTCCCGCCAGACTTCCGGCCAAAACGCCCCTGCACCACCTTGGTAAAACCAGTCAAGTTCGCGCTGAGTGCTTAGAAACACGCCGCGTAAGATCAGATGCGAAACAGGCGCGGGATGGGACTGCGCATATATCAAGGCAAGCGTCGCACCCCAGCTGCCGCCAAAGACAATCCAATCAGAAATACCCAGCGTTTCCCTGATGAGCTCGATATCTGAAACGAGGTGCCAAGTTGTATTATTCTCAACGCTCGCATGCGGTGTTGAGCGACCACAACCACGCTGGTCGAACAGAATAATCCTGTAAATATCGGGATCGAAATAACGCCGCATCATCGGGCTGCAGCCCCCACCGGGGCCACCATGCAAAACAACAACGGGCA
>JAHBAO020000090.1 GCA_018500065.2 Octadecabacter sp.
ACCGATGGTCGGCTGGCCGTCGCGGGTCGGTTCCTGGATTTTGACCTTTGGGGCCAAGTCGGGGCGGAGATTTGGTGGGTTCTGGGACATGGTACCGCCCTACCGTTTTTGACCCTAACCTGAAAGAGGGATTCTTGTATTGGTTTGGTCTGCGCGGTATGGGGTTGGGATGAATACCAAACGCCCTGTGCCCCATGACATTACATCCCCAAAAGGGCGCGTGCGGGCTTGGTTGCATTTCTACCTCAAAGACCACCATCTGCTGCGCGTTTGGTGGTGGAACTTGGTTGAGATCGCGCCTGGTGTTTGGCGCTCGAACCAGCCTTCGCCGGGGCGGTTGAAACGCTATAAGGCGCTTGGGATCAAGTCGGTCGTATCTTTGCGTGGTCGAGTTAAAAAAAGCTACAATTTCCTTGAGGCTGAGGGTTGCATCGAGCACGGGTTGAACATGCGACATATCGTTGGGATCACGGCGCGGGAACTGGTTCCTGCTGAAACGATCCTGTCGAATTTAGATGCGCTGGCTAAGGTCCCCAAGCCGCTGGTGTTTCACTGTAAATCAGGCGCGGACCGCACCGGGTTTGTGGCGGCGCTGTATTTGATCCTGTTTGAAGACGTGCCGGTTGCGGTGGCTGCCCAGCAACTCGCCCGCAAACATGTGCATTTTGAATGGACCAAGTCCGGTGTGTTGGATCATGTGTTTCGGGTGTACTTGCGCGACGCTGAACCGAGCGGACAGGGGTTTCGGGCGTGGCTGGAAACGGGCTATGATCCGAAGGCGATTGGGGCAGATTTCAAAGACTGGCGTGCGGGCGCTGGAAGGTGGGCTAAGTGATTATTGGACATATCGGGGCGCGTAAGGGGTCCAAGGGCGTACCGGGGAAGAATTTTCGCGATATGTGCGGCAAGCCGTTGATGGATTGGTCGCTGGATCAGTTGCTTGGCTCTGCGCGTATTGATGCGGTGGTGGTGAGCACGGACAGCCCCGAGATGTATGAGCATGCGGTTGCCAAGGGCGCGTTGGACATTGGGATGCGGCCCGCGCATTTGGCAACGGATGATGCGCCAAAATGGGGCGTGTGGCAGCATGCGCTAGATGCGGCTGAGGCGATGGCGGGCAAGGCGAGCGCGTTTGTTGATTTGGATTGCACGTCACCACTGCGTTTGATGCAAGACATTGATGGCGCGTTGGACCTGTTTGAGGCGGAAGCGCCGGATATGGTGATGTCGTGCTGCATCGCGGGCAAGAACCCGTATTTCAACATGGTCGAACCGGACGAGACAGGGTCTTTGCGGGTTTCTAAACCGCTGCCCGGTGGGGTTTGGGCGCGTCAGAATGCGCCTGTGGTTTATGAACATGCGGCGAGCACTTATGTTCTGTCGCCAAAGTATTTGCGCACAGCCAGCACCATCTATGAGGGGCGCGTAATTCCGTTCGTGATGCCGCCTGAGCGGTGCATGGACGTGGACGATCCGTTGGATTGGAAGATCGTGGAATTTTTGATGAAGGACGCTCAACATGGCGCAGCTTGAAGGCAGAACAGTTTTTATTACCGGGTCTGGCGGCGTTTTGGGCGGCACCTATGTGCGCCGGATGTTGGAGCAGGGCGCGAAGGTCGTGGCGACCGATTTGCCGGGGCACCGGTTTGACGGGCTGCAAGAAACGCATGGGGATAACCCTGATTTTGCGATTTACCCGCTTGATGTGGGATCAGAAGAACAGATTGTTGAGATATTCAAGACCGTTGAAGGCGACGGTTGGCTGCCTGATGTCGTGCTGAACAATGCGGCCATCACCGGTGAAATGCTGATGGGCGCGGGTGGCGCGTTCCCTGACTTTGCCGACACCACGTTGGACGACTGGGAAAAGACCATGCGCACCAACTTGACGGGAGCGTTTTTGGTGGCGCGCCAGATGGATCGTGACATCGTGGGCAAGCGCCCGACGACCCTGATCAACGTCGCGTCGATGTATGCACTGAACGGTGCGCATCACCCGATTTATGACGGCATGCCGTTCAAGAATTTCTCCGCGTACGGTGTGACCAAAGCGGGTATTCATGGGCTGACGGTTTGGTTGGCGGGCTATTGGGCCAAGCGCCAAGCCACGGTGAACACCATTGCGCCGGGGGCTGTTTTTAACGGCCATTCGGATGAGTTCCAAAAGCGCGTGGGTGAGTTGATTATGGCGGGCCGCATGTGTGAACCTGACGAGATTGCGGATGCGATGTTATTCCTTGCGAGCAAGCAATCTGGCTATATGACGGGACAGATGATCAACGTCGATGGCGGGTTTAGCGCGTGGTGATTTTGGTTATTGGCGCAGGGTCCATCGGGCGGCGCCATGCAGATAATCTAGCGGCCCTTGGCGAGACGGCGGAGTTGATTTCGTGGCGGTCATTTGACCGCGCGGCGTTAGAAAAACGCAGTGATGTGAAAGGCTTGGTGATTGCCTCGGCGACGCAAGTGCGCCTTGAGTTAGTCACACTATGTGCTGAGAAGGGCTGGCCCTTTTACGTTGAGAAGCCACTGCATTGGACGGCGCAGGGCGTGGCGGAAATCTATGACGTGGCGGGTGATCTTGCGCAACGCTCCATGCTTGGGTTTATGGCGCGGTATCATCCGGTCGTGCAGACACTCGCGGTGGATGATTTGGCGGATGTTTACGGGTTTTCATTCGAGATCGGCCATGATGTGCGTCAGTGGCGGCAAAATTGGTTGTTCGCGGACAGCTACGCCGCGAAGTCTGAGGGCGGCGGCGTGTTGTTGGACCTGTGTCATGAGTTGGATTTAGCCAAGGCGCTGTTTCCGGATCTTGTGGTGCAATCAGTGACGTCTGTGGGCCATGTGGATTTCGATGGCGTTGATTTCGCGAGCCGTATCGCACTGACGGATGGCGCTGGGCGCATGGGCACCGTGGCGATGGATTATCTGTCACCTGTCAGCCTGCGCCGATCCGAGATGTCGGGAACACGTGGGTTGCGCAAGCTGGATATGCTGGCTGCAAAGATTACGCGTGACGCTGGGACCGGCCCGCAAGCCGAAAGCTTCGAGTTTGACCGCAACGACATGTTCCGCGCGATTACGCGGGACTGGTTGGCGTTGATTGAGGATGAAAATGCGGTTCTTTCGCCACTCGCGCCGCGCTTGTCGGCTATGCGGGCGTCAAGTGATTTGATCGCGGACGCTTGGGGGAAACGGGTGTTTTCCGGCACCGCGGAAATGGCGTTTTAGATTTTTAAAAGCGCGATGAGGTCCGTGGTGATTTGGGTTAGCCCCGTCGCGGCCTGTTCACGCACGTGGGTGGCGCTGGATGCCATTTGCGAGGCGTTTTCATCCACCAAAGCGGACGCAATCTCGCCTGCGGTATTGACGAGGCGTGACGCGTTTGCTGCCTCAAGCATACGGTAGTCCGTAGCGAAATTCAGCACGTGCGGTCCATGCAGGACTGCACAGTTTAGGGCCACGGCCTCCCAGGGGTTATGGCCTTGAGTTGCATCAAACGTGCCGCCGATAAGCGCGAAAGAGGCGGCGCGATACCACGTGCCAAGTTCGCCAAAACTGTCGGCGATAAAGACGTCAATGGTGGGGGCAGGGAGCTGGTTCGCGCTGCGTTTTGAACATGTTAGACTACGGTCTTCACACGCGGCTTCGATGGCTTGGGTGTCATTCAGCAGACGTGGAGCGATAATAAGAAATGAGGGAAAGCCGTACTGTTCACGGGCCAGTTTCTGCGCATCTAGCGCCAGTTCAATGTCTTGTCGATGGGCTGAGGCGACGACCCAGATAGGACGCGTTTGCGCATCAAACTGCGCCAAGAGGTCAGGGTCAGCCGCGAGGGGTGCGGCGGCGGCTTTCAATGAGCCGGTCACCTGCACAGGCGTGTCATCGCCCATCAGGTCACACAAAGCGGCTGCTGTGCGGTCTTCCTGTGCGTGGCGCGTATCAAGCAAACGATAAAGATCGCCGTAAGCGGCGCCAAATCGCGATTTGGCCTTGGCGGATTTTTCGGTGATCCTTGCTGCGACATAGGCTTGCGGAATGCCGCGACGTGCGCAGGTCACGGCGAGGCGGGGCCAGACTTCTTGATCAGACCACACCGCGAGGTCGGGTTTCCAGTGATCAAGGAAGTGCGCAACGGGGCCGGGCAGATCAAGCGGCAGGTATTGGTGCTGGGTGCGGGGGGGGAGGTTTTTGGCGAAAACCTCGCCTGAGGATCGTGCCGAGGACGTCACGAGAAAGTTTAAATCGGGGCACGCTGCGGACATCGCGATGATCAGCCCGCGCAGGGCCATGACTTCGCCGACGCCAACGCCGTGCATCCAGACGAGCGGCCCGTCCGGTCGTGTCGCGCTTGTTTCGCCCAGCTTTTCGCGCCAGCGGGCAGGGTCTTCTTTGCCCTTGGCGAGACGTCGTTTCAGCAACGGGCGCGCCAGTGGCGACAGCACCGCGCCAACGCCAAGCACCAGCCGCAACATGGGGCCGATTTGGGGCCTATTGGTCATGGAACCGTTTTTGTAGATCACCGGTCCAGAAGGTGTCGTCACTGACAATATCGGCAAACCGAGCCGCCGCATCGCCTTGGCCAAAGGCGTCGTGACGGTCGTAACGCTTGCCCCACTCCTTGTGCAGGAAGTCTGCGATACCGCTGGTGTCAGAGGCTGCAAGCGCGTGCAAAGACGGGGCTTGGGCGCGGTTCGTTTGGCGCGTTCCTATGTCTAAGGACGGCGTACCAAGGAACGGTGCTTCGCGCACGCCGGCGCTGGAATTGCCGATCATGCAAGCGGCGTTTTTCATCAGCTCGGAGAAATGCGCGAACCGCATGGATGGCAGGATGCGAAAGCGGTCTTCGGGCAGGGCTTCGATCGCGGCGAAGATGTCTTCGGAACCGGGATCGTTGTTGGGGGCGATGACGACGAAGGGCTTGCCCGAGGTTTCCAACGCGCCAAACAGATCGCGGGCCTGCTGGCCCATCGTGGCGGCCTCAGATGTGACGGGGTGAAAGACGACGATGCCAAAGTCACTTTTGGGCAAATCATAGTGCGCGCGCACGTCATTGATGGACACACCAGACGGGCCGGAATGAAAGTCGAGCTCTGGTGAGCCGATCACGTAAATCTCGTCCTCGGGTTCGCCCATCGCCATGACGCGGCGCTTGGCATCTTCTGAACTGACGAAGTGGTGGCTGGCGAGTTTGGAATTGCAGTGACGGAAGATTTCATCAATCGTTCCAGACACTTCACCCCCTTCAATATGGGCGGACCGGATGTAGTTTGTCGCCGCAACCAAGGCGCAGGCCAGCGCTTCGATGCGGTCGCCGTGAATGACAACCAAGTCGGGGCGGTGTTCCGCCACGAAATCCGAAAAGCCTGTGACTGTTTTGGCGAGGACATGATCCTGCGGATCACCGGGGCGCTGATTGAGGTATTCATGAACGCCGACGCCTGTCGTGCGCGCGACCTCTTTTTTGGTCAACCCATAGCGGTCCAGCATGTGCATGCCCGTTACCCAAAACCCGACCTCATGCCCCGCATCCCGCGCCGCGATTGCAAGGGGTTCCATTTTGCCGAAATCCGCACGGGTTCCGGTGACAAAGAGGATGGATTTGGTCATGAGTGGATGTTACCAGTTCGCTCGGAGATGTTATTTGTAAGACCGCAGTACATCATCAGAAGTTGTTGGGGAAACAAACTTGCATTCTTTTCTAAGCCGCATACTCGATATTCGCGCCCTTTGGTTCTTTGCCCCAATTTGGGGTAATGTGATCTTCTTGCCAATGCTTTTGTCGGCTATTTTTTTCGTCGCAGGATCGCAAACGCAGTTCGTTTATTGTTGCGTATGTATTGTGTGCGGTCGTATTTTTTACATACTTTGCAATCCGGGGACTGCTGGCATTGCCCGATCCTGGGCTTGATGGTGCTCTGTCGCGGATATCGCCGGTTTTAATTATCGCTTTAATTGTTTGGTTTAGGCCACCCAACATCGACTTCGTTTTTCCGCTATTGGCAGTTGCGATTGTCCCAATGGCAGTGGTTCTGCTTGGATTGGTTGAGAGAACTCTGTTCGTTAACCATTTGAGAATCGAACTTCTAGCGGGAAACCCTTTGTTCTTAACGCCAGCGCTCATCCCATTGGGATATTTGAACAGCTTTCTGGCACTGCGCGCTCAATCGGTGCAACGCCAACTTTTCCACTATTTTGGGTTGTTTGCAGTCCTATTCTCGATCGGGACTCTGGCAGGATCGCGAAGCTCTTTTGCGGTTATTCTCGCGGCTTTGGTGTTGCATTTAGTTTGGACTTGGCTGTTTTCGCTCAACAAAGTTCGTAAACTGCGCGCCGTCCACACGGTTGTTGTCGTGCTAACGGTTTTGGCGAGCATCTGGTGTGCGATGAATCTGGGGCCAAGCGCTAGCCGAATGAGCGAATTTGCGTCGTCTACCGGTGACGTGTTCTCTTCGAGTGTGCGCCTTGAAATGTGGCGTGGTGCTTTGGCGGCAATCATGGAAGAACCAGTATTTGGCTATGGACCGCAGAATAGATGGGCGGCTTTGGAAGGCTTTACGCGGCCAGAGATCTCCGGCTTGAAACTGTCCCATCCACATAATCTGATAATGACCTATGGCTTGGCTGGCGGAGTTTTCGGGATCGTAATTGGCTTGAGCTATGTCTTCGTTCCAAACATGCTCTTGCTGGTCTCGAAACGATTTTCAGCTTCCGACAAAGAACTGTTTTTCGTTGCTCCGGCTGCCGTTTTCGCATTTGGGCTTGCAAATTATGTTCTGTTTGAAGGCGACATGGCGACGGTCACGACGCTGACGTTACTCGGCCCATATTTTCTATATGTTGGCCAACGTGATGCGCGCTATCATTGGTAAATCGGTCGCTTTTTAC
>JAHBAO020000012.1 GCA_018500065.2 Octadecabacter sp.
CCGCTTGGTCCCGTCGCGCACCCGCCAAAAAACCCTGCGCAGTGGCGCGATCAATTCCGTGCGACGCGGCCTCATCAACCAAACCATTCAGGAACCCACTAAACGATCCCCCGCATTGTTGCGCATCGACCGGCGCAGCGAAAATCGAAAGGGCGACGACAAATGGTTTAAGCATGGGCTCTCCTTGTATTTCGATCAGACTAACGCGCACTCAGAGCAGCGCAATCACAACTGCACCAGCCAACGCCAGCGCCCAAGTTTTCCACAAAATGCCGACGGAGTGATCCACATCATCTGGCCCTGCATTCTTGCTCCCCTCAGGGTGCACCCAAGCAAAGTCCTGTTGTACACCTTCATAACTGCGCGGCCCCGACAACGAGACCGCAAGCGCGGGCGCCATCGCTGCCTCTGGCCATCCCGCATTCGGCGAACGGTGCAGCGCAGCATCGCGCCGAATGTTTGCAAGCGGCGCCTTCTTGTTCGCAACACACCATATCAATAGTGCCGTTAATCGTGCAGGAAACCAATTTAGCACATCGTCCAGCTTTGCTGCGGCCCACCCAAACGCCTCATACTTTTCCGTGCGATACCCGATCATGCTGTCTGCTGTGTTCACCACTTTGTAGATCAACACGCCCGGCAATCCCGCCACAGCGAACCAAAACACCGGCGCAATCACCCCGTCACTCAGGTTCTCCGCGCCACTTTCAATCGCGCCGCGCGCAACCGCTGGCCCATCCATCCCGCGCACATCGCGCCCGACAATCATCGCCACCGCGTGCCGTGCGTCACTCGCCGATAATCGCAGCGCATCGCCAACCGCTTGCACATGCTGCACCAACGACCGCTGCGCCAGCAGCATCGCGCCGACAATCACCTCAACCCAAATTCCCGGAATGGCCCAAAGGAACAAGCCAAGCACCAAAGCCCCGAACACCAGAACCGCCACCGTGATAACACCCGCCTGTCGCGTCCGATCGTTCAGCCGCTGATCCAGCCAACCCACCGCGCGCCCCATCAAAACGGCAGGGTGCGGCAGCCGATCCCAAAGCCACTTAGGCTCCCCGAATGCAGCATCCAGCAACATGGCCAAAACCAACGCCATCAGCGCAATCCCTCAATCGCCGCCTCAAGCTGATCCCACCGATCAGGGTGCGGCAATCCCAGCCGCAACCAGGTCTTCGAGTACGGGAAAATCCGGCTCCAGACATGGCCCTTCGCCAGATGCGCCTGCGCCACCTCAGCGTTCTCAACCTCATACAACCGGAACAAATTCGTCCCGCCTACGACAGGCAGCCCGACCAATTCATCTAACCGCGCCGCATCCGCCGCCAAACGCTCCCGCGTCGCCTCGGCCCACTTCACATCTTCCAATGCCCGCGCCCCGATTTCTAAGGCGGGGCCTGCAACCGCCCACGGACCTAAATGCTCAGAAAGAGTCGCACATCGGATCGGGCCATCAGTAGGGTCCAATGTCACCTGAGCCCCAATCGCAAATCCCAGCCGCACTCCAGCCAGCCCCCAAAACTTACCAAAGCTCTTGAGGACCAAAATGCCCTGATCCTCGGCCATCGCGATATGGCTTAAGTCTGGCGCGACATCGCAAAAACTCTCGTCAATAACTGTAAGCCGCCGCCCGCCCATCGCGCTGATCGGCCAAGTTTTTCCATCAGGATTATTGGGATGCACATAGACGTGAGTGTCTGTCGTAGACGCGTCCGCGACCCACCATTGATTAGTCGCGTCAAACGCCGCTGCATGTTCGTTGTAAGTCGGGGTGGGAATATATGCCTCGCCTTGAGCAGGGCCCAAGTACGGCACCTTCGCAATAATTGCCGACGCCCCGTTCGCCGCAACAATCTCCGCCCCATCCGGCACATTCCAAAACGTGCGCGCCGCCGCCAACAACCGATCCATCGCCGCACTGTCAGGCAGGGCGGCCCACGCATCCGCGCTAATCTCACCAACCGGATAAGGCACCGGATTGATCCCCGTGCTTAGGTCCAGCCAATCGCCACGGGTGCCACCGTAGGTGGCGATGGCGGCGTCCAACCCGCCACCATGGTCGCGCTTTTTCATTCCGGCAAAGGCTGATGGCGGGACACAAAATGCCCCTTCACACCCTGCGGCCACTCGCGATATGGCACTTGTCCGGTCTCGCTGGCGGCATGCTTTGCAGCATATTCCACAATCGCTTCCGCATCTTCGGCCGTCGCCGCGAATGTCCCAAGCGAATAATTGATCTTATCGCGCGCCTGCACCGTAATGTTGCACGCACGATCACAGCCCATCGTGCACGACACGCGACGGGTGTTTACATCGTGGGCGTTCGCCGCGGCAGCCTCGACCAATTCGGCCAATGCCTCACCATCCGTCTTTTCCATGCCGGTTTCTTCCCAGCCGGTACACTTACAGGTGTCGCAAACAGTAATCCAAGTCGTCATGATGGCATCCCCTTTTGGTTCGCCACTTCAAACCCGATTCCGCCTCTGCCGCAACCCGTAGGGTGGGTGAAACCCACCAATTATCCCCGCCCGTGCGGCTCCATAAAGTCCAATTCAGGGTTCACCGGAATAATCCGGTTCGGGTTAATGGTCTCATGGCTGTAATGATAATGCCGCACGATATGCGCCATGTTCACTGTCTCAGCGACACCCGCAATCTGGTACAGCTCGCGCGTGAATCCCCACAGGTTCGGATAATCTATGATGCGCTTAAGGTTACATTTGAAATGCAAGTGATAGACCGGATCAAAGCGCACCAAGGTGGTCCAAAGCCGCCAATCCGCTTCCGTCAACTTATCCCCCATCAGGTAGCGACCATCGGCTAAACGGCCCTCTAACCAGTCCAGTGATTCGAACAATGGCTCGACAGCCGACGTATACGCCTCCTGCGACGTTGCGAATCCTGCCTTATAAACCCCGTTATTCACCGTCGAATAGACCCGCGCATTCACCTCCTCGATGTCCTTGCGCAACTCCTCAGGCCAATAATCGTCCGTATTTCCAGTGATCCCGTCAAACGCCGAATTGAACATGCGAATGATTTCTGAACTTTCATTGCTCACAATCGTCTCGCGTTCCTTGTCCCACAAAATCGGCACGGTAACGCGCCCCGATACCTGCGGATCAGCCTTCAAATAGATATCGCGCGCAAACGGCAACCCAAACAGGGTATCACCGGTCGCCCCGTGCGCGTCCGTCTCAAACGTCCAGCCCTCCGACAGCATATCCGGATGCACCGCGCTCACCGAAATATGCGCGTCCAAACCCTTTAAAGCCCTGAAAATCAACGCACGATGCGCCCACGGGCAGGCATAAGACACATACAAATGATAG
>JAHBAO020000175.1 GCA_018500065.2 Octadecabacter sp.
ATTCTCGCCTACCATCACTCCCATTCGAGGGCTCCCTTCTTCCATTCGTATGCAAAGCCAACCGTCAGGACCGCCAAGAACAGCATCATCGACCAGAACGCAGCCATGCTGATATCACCGAAGGCCACGGCCCAAGGGAACAGGAAGGCGATTTCAAGGTCAAAAATGATGAACAGGATCGAAACGAGGTAAAAGCGCACATCAAACTTCATGCGCGCATCATCAAAGGCGTTAAATCCGCACTCGTATGCGGATACTTTTTCCGGATCAGGATTGCGCACAGCCAGAACGACGGCGGCAAGGATCAAAATAGCGCCCAGCACGATGGCCAGCCCTAAAAAGATGATGATTGGCAGGTATTCTCTGAGCATCTCGTCCACGAGCGACAACTCCAACGTTGGCGGGCACGCAGCGGCGGACCCTCATGTTGATTGTTCGTTTATCTCGCACACCTTGGAGGGTCAACGGGCGCAGACGTCACAACTGGCCGCAATTGCACCTAATCCGGTGTTTTTTGAACGCCCAGCGCCCGTGTCGCAATTTTAGCCCGCGTTATCGTCCTCAACAGAGTATTTAAGGTAGCGATGGCGATAGATCAGGTTCGGGCGATCCGCGTCGATCAGGTAGAATAAAATACCAACGCTGGCGATCATCTCAAACAGGGTTATTAAGCTGCCACCACCGCCCAAGCCGCGCACCAGCGCATAAGCCGTCAACGCCGCGGATATCAGCGCCATGATCACCGCCCACGGCACACGCAGCGCCAAGCCCAAGCCAACAAGCAAGGGCCAGATGCCGTTCAAAAACGCGTTCCCGAAGCCAAAGCCGTACGCAAGCGTCAGCCCGACCTTGAGGGTCGCAAGCGCGATGAAATAGAGTGCAATCGCCCATTCAATCGGCCCCAGTTTACCAAGCGGATGCGCATGTGCTTCCTGTGCAGTCACGTTAACCCAAGGAATACCTGAATAAAAATCGCCGCGCTTTGGTTTTTCGCTCATTGAGATGCCTTTTGGTTGTATGTGACGCCGACCAGCTTGGTCATCGTATGTAATCGCCGAGAGACCGCAAATAGATCGTACGTTCAGCCGTCATTTGCAAACGACACCTTGAACCGGCGATGTTGCGCATCGAGCCGGACGTCCACATTGCATATTCCAACGTGCAATCCGCATCCCGCAAAAGAATCCACGCCCGTTGCGCGGCACGAAGACTGTCAGCCGCATTTGCCAGTTCCGGCCAGTGCTCGGCGGTGTCTTCATCCATCGCTTTCATGCCGTCCATCATTTCGGTGTAGTCACGGTTCAACAGACGGTCCCAGCTTTCGGTTTCCGCTTGTGCGCAGAACATCATGCCAGTCGTTGTGTCTCCGTCTGTTTCTGTTTCCATACAAACGCGAGATCCCTGCCCGATACATGCCGTGGCTTCGGGCTGGTCTTTTGCACCGTCAAAACAGGCGGCCGTGATGTCCATGTAGGGCATCAACGCAAGGACAGCGGGCTGTGGCTCGGCGAGGGCCGCGAATGGGGCAAGCACGGCAAGTCCGATCAGGCGAATCATTGCGCCTTGCCAACAAGTTCTGCAACCAAATCAGCCGCAATGAACTCCATCGACGTGCGCCAATTGATCTCAATCTCGCAATCAAGCCGCTCAGGGCCCTCCGCGATTTCTTCATTGCACCGCTCAAGCCCGCTCAGATGCAGCACCCCAACACCAGAACGCCCGTCTTCAATGGCATCTGCGGCGCGGGTTTCAACTTGGCCCTGCCAGAACACCAGATCATCCCGCTTGCAGGCTTCGCGGCGATCAAACAGCATATAACCCAGCGCGTCACAGGTTTGCCCCATCGGAACATGCCGTTCACCGCACACAATCGGCCCCATTACGTCCAGCATCGGGTTGTCCGGATTGTCGAGGAGAAGTTGGATGAAACAGGCTTCAAACGCGGTCACATCACCCTGAAGCGTGGCTGGCTCTTGCGCAGCGCTTATGGTTCCCACAGAAATAAGACCTGCGCCAATGACGAAATCTCGTACCCTCATTTCGACTGAGCGTTGGCGTGCCAAACCACACCCACTTGCGCGCGAATGATGCGGGCAATTTGGGCGCAATCGGCTGTCGAGAACGTCAGCGGCAAACTCATATCAATAATCCCCGCCAGAATACGGTCGCTTTTCGGCATCGCCTCGGACGCGGCATAGCGCCAGCTGTCATAGCGGGACGTGAAACCTGCAGGCTCAGCGCCGCCAAACCATTTCAACTCAACCCCGCGCGTTAGGCAGCGCGAAATGACGTCTTGAACCGCAGATGGGGCCCAATCCAGCAACAAGAACTGGAACGACGACGCAACGAAGTCTTCAGACGCAGGGCGATCAATCAAACGCAAACCCGGGGTATCTTTGAGACCCGTTTCAACTTCACGATACAGCGCGTTCCAACGATCGCACTGCGCTTTCAAATCGGCCAACTGGGGGCGCAGAATCGCCGCGCGCAGGTTGTCCATCCGCCCCGAAATATTGGGTGTTTCGTATTTAATTTCTGCAAAGGTTTCGCGCGGGGGGGCAGCGCGATGGCGTTCAAACAGCATATAGCTGCCAGACAGCATGATCGCGCGCGCCATGCCGTCTGTGTCATCAGAGATCAGCAAACCACCTTCGCCCGAATTCATGTGCTTATAGGTCTGCGTTGAATAGCAACCAAACTTGCCCCAACGCCCAGACGGTGTGCCGTTCCATTCCGCCCCCATCGTATGGGCGCAATCTTCAATAACCGTTACCCCTGCCCCCTCGCACAACGCCATCAGCGCATCCATATCGCAAATATGGCCCCGCATATGGGACAGCAGCAGCACACTCGCTTGGTTAATTTTCGCGGCGAGATCCTCAAGATCAATCACCAGATCCTCAGTTACGCCCACAAACACAGGCCTAGCACCGACAGCGGCAATCGCGCCTGGGACAGGCGCTAGGGTAAAGGCATTGGTCAGAACCGTATCGCCATGCCCAACACCACAGGCCCGCAGCGCGGTCGTCATCGCATAGCCACCAGACGCAACCGCGAGGCAATATTTTGCCCCCGTGAAGGCAGCAAATTCTTCTTCTAACAGCGCAGCTTCGGCAATTTCACCGTCAACGGTGTTGTAACGGTGCAAACGCCCGTGCCCCATTACCGCCAAGGCTGCATCAATGCCGGCCTGCGGGATCGGTTCTTGTTGGGTAAAACTACCAGTGAATTTTTCTGCGGAAATCTGTGTCATGCGGTATGTTTGGGGTCGCACGCGCGACGCGTCAATGGGGATTACGCGTTGGCCAAAAGCC
>JAHBAO020000367.1 GCA_018500065.2 Octadecabacter sp.
AGCCACCCACCGAGGCGAATACACCAAGCATCATCAAAAAAGGCAAATCTTTGGAAACGGGAACGACCCATGCGCGAAACAGAAAGTCGAGCGAGGGGTTGCCGCCGCCAGAATACTTTCCATCGCCCATGATCAGTCCCAAAATCACAGTTGCCGCGATGAACATCAGCTGAATGTAAAAGACCATCGACACGGCACTTTCGGTATCGCGCAAATAGCGGGTCATGATGTGCAAACCGCCATAGCCGAACGCTGCTACAATTGGCAAAAGCGATGCGGCCTGAAAGTTGGATGTGCCGGGCCGCAGGATGATGAGAACGCCGAGCATGCCGATACCCACCGCGACCCAGCGGCGGGGGCCAACGGTTTCGCCCAAGAACACCACCGAGAAAATGGTGATGATGAAGGGGGAGACGAAAAACAGCGCAACAGCGTCAGCGAGGGGTAATGCGGCGAGGCCGAGGAAAAATGTCATATTGGCGAAAAACACCATGCCCGCACGTGCCATCTGCGCGCCGAGGCGTCGGGTTTTAAGGGCAGCAAACCCACCCTGAAACGGCAGCATCAGCACCAGCACAATCGCCATGCCCACGAGCGAACGGATCAGCACAATTTCGTGGAGCGCATAGCCACCAGACAGAAATTTCATGATGACATCGTTGAGCGAGAACAACGTCACCGCAATCGCTGCGAACAAGGGCCCGAGAGTGGTTGGCGAGAGCGTCATAAAATGACGCTACGCCAGCCCCTGTCAGACATCAAACGCAAAAGGCCCGCCATTTCTGGCGGGCCTTTCTATTTAATTGTGTCGCCGCTTATTGCGGGATTTCAGCTGTCAGGCCTTCAACGTAGAAGTTCATGCCAGCCAAACCGTCGTCTGTATAATCAGCCGCTGTTTCGCCCTCAGCCAACCACGCAGAACCGTCCTGCTTGTTGATTGGGCCAGTAAAGGCGTGGTATTCGCCGGATGCCAAACGCGAGATCATATCTTCTGCAGATGCTTTCACTTCAGCAGGGATCGCGTCGGAGATTTCACCGATGCCAACCATGCCGGGGCCGATGCCATCCCATGTGGATGTGCTTTCCCATGTGCCATCCATGACGGCCTGTGTGCGCGCGATGTAATACGGTGCCCAGTCATCAATGATGGACGAAACGCGTGGCATCGGGCCAAACTCGGCCATGTCGGACGCTTGGCCGAATGTGTAAACGTTGCCAGCCGCCTGCGCCGCGGCCTGTGGCGCTGTGGAGTCAGTGTGCTGCAGGATCACGTCAGCGCCTTGTTCAATCAGAACGTTTGCTGCTTCTGCTTCTTTTGCTGGGTCGAACCATGTGTAGGCCCAGATGATCTTGAATTCGACGTCAGGGTTCACTTCCTTGGCGTGGATATAGGCAGAGTTGATGCCACGGATAACTTCCGGGATCGGGAAGGACGCGATGTAGCCGATCACATTGGATTCAGTGATCTGACCCGCGATGTGGCCCTGAACGGCGCGGCCTTCATAGAAGCGTGCTGAGTAAACCGACACGTTGTCAGCCTGTTTGTAGCCTGTCGCATGCTCGAACATCACGTCCGGGAATTGGGCGGCAACATTGATTGTCGGGTCCATGTAGCCGAAGGACGTTGTGAAGATCAGGTCAGCACCCTCAAGCGCCATCTGTGTCATCACGCGTTCTGCGTCTGGACCTTCTGGAACGCTTTCAACGAACACGGTTTCAACCGCATCGCCAAATTCAGCTTCAACAGCCAGACGGCCTTGGTTGTGCTCATATGTCCAGCCGCCATCACCGACTGGGCCAACGAATACGAAACCGACTTTGGTGACGTCTTGTGCGCCAAGGCTTGTGCCGACCAAGGTGGCCGCAGCAGCGCTCGCCAAAAGTGTTCTTCTCAACATGTGTAATCCCCCTAGGATTTTCTAAGTTTGGTTTGTTTGCCTCAGCGTGAGGCGTGGAATATCTTGCCGAGTGACCCCGGCGCTCCGCCGCTGGACATAATGACCAGAACGAAGATGGTGGCAATATATGGCGAGGACGAAAGCCAGAGAGTTTCGTTAAAAACCCACCCAAGCCATTTATAAAGGCTAAAGAATACCGCTGCGATGCAAAGACTGGCAGCCCACCAAAGCATCTTGGCGGTAAACCTGCGATTCTGAATCAACCCGACGACGATGACGACCACAGCTGCGACAAGTGCGATACCCGTGAGAACATCTAGTAACGAAAGGCTTGCAGCCTGCAGGTTCAGTTGCAGCGCCGTGACGCCGCCAAACAGATACGCGCCCAGCAGCAACCGTCCGGGTTTCCATCCCGCGAACACCACAATCGCCAAAGCAATCCAACCCATCCCGGCCGTAAGACCTGCGGCATAGGTCGGCACCCGCACGATGGACAGATACGCACCGCCAAGCCCGGCACAGGCCCCGCCAAACATGATCGCCAGCATCCGGACGCGGATCACATTATAGCCCAGCGCATGCGCCGCTTCGTGGTTTTCACCAACAGCGCGCAGAACCAATCCTGCGCGAGATTTCTTGAGGAACCACCAAACGCCGCCGACGATAGCAAGGCCTAGGTAAACCATCGGGTCATGTTGGAAGACAATCGGCCCAAGGATCGGAATGTCCCCCAGCAACGGGATATGCCAATCAGGGAAAACAGGTGCTTTCACGCCGAGGTAGTCCTGCCCCAGTAGCGCCGCCAGCCCAAGCCCGAACAGCGTGAGCGCGAGGCCAGTCGCCACCTGATTGGACAGCAAAAATTGCGTCAGGATGCCAAACAGAAGGGATAATCCAGCACCACCTGCCGCCGCCGCAACAAACCCGACCCACGGGTTGCCCGTTTTGATCGCGGCAATGAATCCGATAACCGATCCGGTAATCATCATGCCTTCAACGCCAAGGTTCAAAACCCCGGCGCGTTCGACGACGAGTTCACCAATCGCGGCAAGCATGATCGGGGTCGCGGCCACCATGAGTGAGGCCAGTAATAGTTGTGGGTCAATAGATCCAAACATCAGACGCCTCCTAATCCATGAATGCCGAAATGTAAGGCCACCGCGACGAGAACTGCGCTACCGAGCATCGCTGCAACATGCGGCAATGATGGGCGATGTAGCCGCTCCAAGACCACGCGCGCGCGCGGTGACAATCTTGCAGCAAACAGAGCGCCCCCAAGAACGACGGCGGCCAAGACGAAATGCGCTGCGACAAATGTAATCACCGCGCCTGCACCAATCGCTCCTTCGCCCGTCAGTGCGCCATGCAGCATCCACATCATCATCAGCCCCATTAGACCGCCCATGATCATAGATTTCATATGGTTGGAAAGTCTCATGCCACGGCCCCCCGCTTCATCCGCACGCGGTAGTTGGTCAGCACGTCAATGCCCAGCAACGAGAACAACAGCGTCCCTTGGAACACTTGGATCGCGGCCTTGGGCAGCCCCAGCGAGGACTGCGCCACATCGCCGCCAATATAAGTCAGCGCCATCAATGCGCCTGCCATCAAAATGCCGACAGGATGCAAGCGGCCCAAGAACGCCACGATGATCGCGGTGAACCCGTAGCCAACGTTGAAATCAATGCTCACCACACCAGCAGGGCCGGATACTTCTGTCAGGCCAGCAATGCCCGCCAAGGCCCCAGATGTTCCAAGGCAGAACAACACCAACCGCGCTGGGCTAACGCCGGAAAACGCCGCCGCACGCGGTGCTTGGCCCGCCAGTTTGATTTGGAACCCAAGGATATGTCGGGTGAAAAGGATATAGGCGAAGATCACGGCGATTAGCGCGATCACCACGCCCCAGTGCATGCCGTGCCCTTGGTCGATCCACGAGCTGGCTGAGCTGTATTGCGACAGGTTGCGCGACCCCGGAAAGCCCATGCCTTCGGGGTTTTTCATCGCGCCCAACGCCATTGCCGCCAGTAATTGTTCGGCGACATAGACCAGCATCAGCGACACCAGAATTTCATTGGTGTTGAATTTCACGCGCAAAATTCCGGGGATCATCGCCCATGCAAACCCGCCGAACGCCCCTGCGATCAGCATCGCCGGTAGAACCAGCCAGCGTGCTTCCATCGGATAAAGTGCAAGGCCTACGGCCGCACCGCAAAGCGCCCCGATGATGTATTGGCCTTCTGCGCCAATGTTCCAAATTCCAGCCTTAAACCCAAGCGAAAGGCCCAAAGCGATGGCGACCAAAGGCGCGCCCTTAATCAAAAGTTGCGGCAGGTAGAAGAAGTTGAACTCGCCAAACAGCGGCTCCCAGAAGATTTTGCTTAACGCTTCGATTGGCGGTTTGCCAAGGGCTGCGAATAGGACCGCGCCGAAGATCATCGTCACGAAGACTGCAACTATCGGTGCACCGTAAGACCAAAACTGCGATGCTTGCGGGCGCTTTTCGAGGATTATCATGGTGCAGCCTCCAGATGCGCGACTTCCATATCGTGGGCGCCGCCTAACATCAGGCCGATTTCTTCGACCGTAAGCCCCTGCGCTGGGCGTGGTTCTGACAGCCGCCCTTCGTTTAGCGCAGCGAACTGATCTGAAATTTCCATCAATTCGTCAAGGTCTTGGCTAATTACAATGACCCCCGCACCCTTGGCTGCGAGGTCTAGCAAGGCCTGTCGAATAGCCGCGGCCGCGCTCGCATCAACGCCCCATGTCGGCTGATTAACGATTAGTATTTTCGGGTCCTGTAAGATTTCACGCCCGATAACAAATTTCTGCAGGTTCCCGCCGCTCAACGACCGCGCAGCATTGCCCGGCCCCGGTGTGCGCACATCAAAGCGTTCGATGATGTCTTCCGCAAAATTCCGCGTTTTCCCCCAGTCGATAAACCCGTTGTTGGTCAACGCCTTACGCTTGCGGCCTGTTAGCGCGGCGTTTTCCGTAAGGGACAT
Source organism: Octadecabacter sp. (assembly GCA_018500065.2). GTDB lineage: Bacteria > Pseudomonadota > Alphaproteobacteria > Rhodobacterales > Rhodobacteraceae > Octadecabacter. The sequence continues at coordinate 4,904 of JAHBAO020000367.1, forward strand.
ATCTGGCGCCGCCGCATGGCCCATGCGTTCCTCAGGAGCCGCACAAATGCCAAGGGTGCGCCGTGCATCTGGGGGCAACTGGCCAATGTCCTGCCCCATGAAAGCAACCTGACCCGCACCAACCCGAATTTCGCCCGACAACACCCCAAGAAATTCATCCTGCCCGTTGCCCGCCACGCCGCCGATCCCGATAACATCGCCCGCGCGAATATCGAGCGTGATGTCTTTCAGGGATGTGCCAAATTCTGCCGGCGAGGGGGCAGACAAACCACGGATTGTCATCAATGTCTCACCGCGTTCACCGACTTCGCGTTCGGGCACGTGAAGCGTGCCACCCACCATCAGCTCAGCCATTTCCCGCGCCGAGGTTTCGCTTGGAACGCATTCGCCGACGTTTTTGCCAAGGCGCAAAACCGTGGCGTGGTCACAGAGCGAACGGATTTCCTCAAGCTTATGAGAAATATACAAAATCGCCGTGCCTTCGGATTTCAACTTACGCAGGGTCTCGAATAAAATTTCCACTTCTTGCGGCGTTAAAACGCTTGTGGGTTCATCCATGATCAGGACCTTGGGGTCCTGCAAAAGGCAGCGAATAATCTCGACCCGTTGGCGTTCCCCGGCGCTTAGATCGCCAACGATACGCGACGGGTCCAGCGGCAAACCATAGGTCTCAGACACGTCTTTGATGCGCTGGGCGAGGTCATTCATCGGGGGTGGGTTTTCCATCCCAAGTGCGACGTTTTCCGCAACATCCAAGGCTTCGAACAGTGAAAAATGCTGGAAAACCATGGCGATACCAGCCGCGCGAGCGGCACGCGGTTCTGCGGGTGTAAACGGCTTTCCGTCCAACGTCATTGTGCCTGTGTCTGGCTTGACCAATCCGTAAATCGTTTTGACGAGGGTGGATTTTCCGGCACCGTTTTCGCCCAAAAGCGCATGCACTTCGCCCGCTTGAATATTGAAAGACACATCGGAGTTTGCAACGACTCCGGGGTAGGCTTTGGTCAGCCCCTCGAGCTTCATAAGCGGTTCGGTCATCCTGTGCGTTCCCCTATCCCTTGGCGTATTTCCCCGTCCGCCGTAGCCGAGACTAGCGCGGCCACAACGCCAACGGCAATGGCTTGTGGGTGCTTCCCGAGGCTTGGATCGCCGATGGGACAAGCAATGCGTGAAATTTGTGCTGACGTGTGCCCCATTGACGCGAGTTTCGATCGAAAGCGCGCCCATTTCGTTGCTGATCCGATCAGCCCCGCGCTGGCGAATCCATGACGAAGTAGCGCATCGCACAGCGCCAGATCAATCGTGTGGGAATAGGTCAGAATGAGGTGGTCAGCATCGCTCGGCGCATGGCGCACCGCGAGGATAGGATCGGCCGCCACAAGGGGCGCGACATTGTTGGGCAGCACATCTGGCATGCGCTCAACCGTGGTGTCGATCAATGTGATTGGGCGATCTTCAAACGGCGCCATGACGTCTGCAATTGCGCGACCAACGTGGCCAGCGCCCCAAATCCAAAGTGGTGCCTGTGTCGGTTCGACCGAAAGGGCATCACGGACAAAATCAAGCGTTACAACGCCGCCACAACACTGGCCCAGATCAGGGCCAAGGGGCATGGTCCGGCGGGCCTGTACCGTGCCGTCGTCCAACATTTGCCGCGCGATTTTTGCGGCCTCAAATTCCAATGCTCCGCCACCGATTGACCCATCCTGACCATCCGCCCAGACCCGCATGCGGGCCCCGGCTTCACGCGGAGCTGAGCCTTTGACCCCGGCAACGCTCACCGCGATAAAGGGCTGCTCGTTTTGGCTCATGCGCGGGCTCGCTTGACGGCCTGAAGCACCTCTTGCGCCGTCGCGGGGGCCTGCAAATCCGGATAGTTTGACCCACAAGCGCCACAGGCATGCGCCAATGCCATATGCGCCGAAATCCCAAGCATGAATGGTGGCTCGCCCACCGCCTTTGAGCGATACACCGTTTCGGCGCGATTTTCGCCATCCCAAAGTGCGACGTTGAAAACCTCGGGTCGGTCACTGCACGCGGGGATTTTGTAGGTGCTGGGCGCATGGGTGCGCAGACGCCCAGCATCGTCCCAAACCAGCTCTTCGGTTGTTAGCCAACCTGCGCCTTGCACAAAGCCACCCTCAATCTGGCCGATGTCCAACGCGGGGTTCAATGAGGAACCCGCATCATGGAGCACATCCACACGCAACAAGCGGTTCTCACCGGTCAGCGTGTCGATTACGACCTCGGAAATCGCAGCGCCATAAGCGAAATAAAAGAACGGGCGGCCCTTTCCGGCGATCCGGTCCCACGCCACATCAGGGGTCTTGTAAAAGCCCGTGGCGGATAGGCTGACGCGGTTTTCGTAGGTGGTTTTGGCGGCGTTCGCGAAAGACATTTCGGTGTCACCCATCACGACCTGCCCATCGCGGAATACCACGTCCTTAGCCGCAACATCGTGCAGCTCGGCAAGGCACTGTGCCATGCGGTCGCGAATAATATCGCAGGCGTTCTGTACTGCCATGCCGTTCAAATCTGTGCCGCTTGATGCGGCGGTCGCGGATG
>JAHBAO020000227.1 GCA_018500065.2 Octadecabacter sp.
CTTTAGATAAATCGCGGCATGGTCGATGCGGCGCAATATCGGGCGGGGCCCTTCCCACGGGGTGAAGTGATAAACGGCCGAGGCCACAAACGATCCGATCAATGCCCCGCCATAGATGCTGAGCCCCACAACTGTGCTAGGACTCGCGTCGCCGCTGGCCCAGACGATCAGCAAAATGGTCGCGGTGATCGCAAAGGCGATGCCGACGGCGTGCAGAATACCATCCGCGATCCGCTCTGCGCGGGTGAAATTTGGGTATGGGTCCGCTGGTGTCATGGGATCAATGTAAGGCGGATTTCGGGATTGGTGGGTGTGCCGTTGCGTCAGGATGCCAAAAGTGCAGGTGTTGGTTTGGCCCTGCATGGCTGGCTAGCGGTCGTAAACCTGCCAAGCGCCGTCTGTCCAAATGTAGCTTAGCGCCGACAACGGGTGGGCACCGTCGGCGAAGGGCTCGGAGTAGCGGCCCAGACCTCCGTAATTTTGCGCGAAACTTTCATCGCGCAGGACAGGATAAAGAATGTCGAGCGGCAGCGCGCCCTCGAGCGCAGGTGCAGTGTTGGTGGCGATAGGGCGTATCGCGAATTGTAACTGCTTCGGGGCTGGGGCAGGGTGACACGATGCAGGTGTTTGAAAGCATATTCACCGACCGCGGGTCGAAATACGCGGTGTCGGGCGGGCCGTGTGCCAGCGCGGATGAAGCCAAGGCGTTCATCAAGACCCTGTGTCGTCGCAAGAAGTTCGCACGCGCCACGCACAACACATGGGCCGTGGTTTTGCCCGATGGCACGCCGCTGAAAAATGATGACGGCGAGGCGGGCGCGGGCATGGTGATTTTGCGGATGCTGGAACGCGAAGAACGCGTTGGTGAAATCATCGTCGTAACGCGCTGGTTTGGCGGAGTGCATTTGGGCGGAGACAGGTTCCGGCGGGTGCAAGACGCGGTACGGGTGTATTTGGAAGGGGCGGCGGGATAAATCCCGCCCTACGGGAAGGCTGATATGGGGTTTTTCGAACGCTTGAAGTGGCGCTGCATTTGGTCATGGAGCGGCGTGCGTGACACTTGGGCGTCAGAGCCTTCGTTTCGATCTTGGGTCTGGGCGAATGTGGTGTCGGGTGGTTTGGCGGTCTGGCTGCTGTCGGGGGCGGAACTGGCGTTGATCTTGGCGTTGGGGGTGTTGGTGCTGGCGGCTGAATTGATCAACACGGCTGTGGAGCGAGCGGTCGATTTGATCTCGCTTGAGCAAAGCGAGTTGGCACGGATGGCCAAGGACGCGGGCAGTGCAGGGGTTGCGGTGACAGCGGTGGCCGCGGGGGTTGCTTGGGGTGTTGTGTTGATGGGGTGATCGCGGGCGGAGCCCTATGGCGTGCGCACCCTACGGGTAGCCTGAGCCTAATGAGTGCCTGAATGTCAGCTTTCGAAATCTTGGCACGCCTCACGTTTTGGTGATCTCTAAAACTATTCCATCAGCCTCTCCGTAACTGACGCACGAACATTGGAACCGGGCGTCAACGTCCAATAAGCTGGAGACCCAAGATGAATAGCAAAATGAAACAAGCCGCCGCTGCGCTCGCCCTTGGCCTTGCTGCAACCACAGCATCCGCACAAAACATCGTTGAAATCGCTGCTGGCGATGAACGTTTTTCAACGCTGGTTGCCGCGGTAACTGCGGCCGGATTGGTGGATACGCTTGCTGGCCCCGGACCGTTTACCGTGTTCGCGCCCGTGAACGAGGCCTTTGCTGCATTGCCTGAGGGGACAGTTGAAACTTTGCTGATGCCCGAGAACAAGGATCAGCTGACCAATGTGCTGCTTTACCATGTTGATGACCGTAAGCTGTCCGCAAATATGATCCCGGCGGGTTCAAACTACTTCCGCCCGATTTTGGATAGCGAACGTCTTTGCATCACTGCAGGTGCCGACGGTGTGACGATTGCCGATGGAACAGGTGAAATGGCGACAGTTGTCATCGCGGACATCATGGCCGACAACGGTGTGATCCACGTTATCGACAAAGTTCTTTTGCCGGGCACACGCCCTGCTTGCCACTGACGTTACGGAGCGCTCTGCCGATCGCGGCAGGGCGCTTGGGTTTTTGGGGGGGGCCGCGACTTGGAAACTGCCTAAGACATCTTCAACCGAAAACAGGTGACGCCCCGAACGGGCGCTGCCCAATCGGAGATTGGGCGCGAAGTACTGATTTGTTACGTCAGAAAATTGCCAATAGCCAAAAACTTTAGACAAAAAAGTCCATGACCCAAGGTTCAACAAAGTCTGACAGATTGATGCCGTACCTTATGCGTTCGAGTAGTTCTTCTGATACGTCCGGTTTCGGAGTGTATGAGCCGTTCTCCAGACAGGATACTATCTTGGAAGAACTCCGTTGCTGAATATGCTTATAATGAGCGAAGCTGTCCCTTGTAACAAATTCATGTTCTCCAGCAATAATTTCACAAGCAGGGTCAAAGTACACACCCGTTTTCTTAGATGAAATTGGAACTAGGATCCGCATATCCGGGAGGGTCTGTTCGTCAGAACAAACAACAAAAAGATGCAGAAAATCGCCCGGACCGGATGGTATCAGGAAGGACGTCCCAGCCTTGAGCAATGCTCAGCAGCTCGCTTCAAGCATTTGAGCTTTTGCGCGATAGGCAAGAACCGCTTCGGAAAGCAGATTCGCATGCTCTTTCCCAAGGAATTTAAACACCCTATCGTGAGGTATTGGCTCGGAAGAGCCGTGAGGATTTTCCCACTCAGGACAGTTTAAATGGGTCCAATCGCGAAGCTGATATTGAGACATCGCGCCAAAAAAATCCCAAAGATCTTCGAGAATTTTCAAATCAGCTTTTGAAAGCTCATTTAGGCTTTCCGTCGCCAAGCCTTCCAACGAATTGATATCATATCCTGACCTGCCAGCAATATATGCATCCCAATAGTTGCTTTGAGAAAGCCCATTTACTTGATTGAGAGCTATGGACGTCACCGGCCCATGATCCATCGATACCAATCGGTCAAAGAACATCGGTTCGTCAAACCGCTTCATTGACTCGCGCTCGGTTAGATACAGCAGTTTCGCCAGCTTCAACACATTGATGCTGCCTTGCTCTTTCAGAGCAAAGAAAGCGGCAACTTGCGCAGCTTTACGTTCTTTGTATCCATACATACCGGTTTTCGCCTTTCGTTCTTAACATAACATATAGTGCACTTATTAACATTTCTCCAGTACCTAGGAGTTTGCATGTCATTATGTTGCCTGACAACGTTTCCCCCACAAATCATACTCGCCCGCCTCATCGACTTCGACACTCACAATCTCGCCGACCTTCAACCCGTCGGTCCCCTCATCAATGAACAAGTTCCCGTCAATTTCCGGCGCGTCTGATTTGGTGCGGCAGGTGGCGATGCCGTCGGCGTCGATGTCATCAATAATGACGTCCATGACTTGCCCGACTTTGGCGGCGAGTTTGGCTTCTGAAATGGCTTGGGCTTTTTCCATGAAGCGGTCCCAGCGGTTTTGTTTTACTTCGGCGGGCACGTGATCAGGCAGGGCGTTTGAGCGCGCGCCGTCGACGTTTTCGTATTGGAAACAGCCAACGCGATCCAGTTGCGCCTCGTCCATCCAATCGAGCAGGGTTTGGAATTCTTCTTCGGTTTCACCGGGGTAGCCGACGATGAAGGTCGAGCGCAGGGTGATGTCAGGGCACAGCCCGCGCCATTCTTCAATGCGGTCCAGCGTGCGTTCGGCGTGGGCGGGGCGGGCCATGCGGCGCAGGGTTTCTGGGTGGGCGTGTTGGAACGGGATGTCGAGGTAGGGCAGGATCAGGCCATCAGACATCAGCGGGATCAGCTCGCGCACGTTGGGGTAGGGGTAGACGTAATGCAGGCGCACCCACGCACCCAAAGAGCCCAAATCACGCGCCAGCGTGGTGATCGGCTGTTCGGTTAGGCCGCGGCGCTGCTCGGACGGCCAATCTGTGCCATAGGCTGAGGTGTCTTGCGAGATCACCAGCAGTTCACGCACGCCATTTTCCACCAGCTTTTCAGCCTCGCGCAGGACCGCATGGGCGGGGCGGGACGCCAGTTTGCCGCGCATGTCGGGGATGATGCAGAACTTGCACTTGTGGTTACAGCCCTCGGAAATCTTGAGGTAGCTGTAGTGGCGCGGCGTGAGCGAGACGCCGGAGGCCGGCAGCAGGTCAATGAAGGGATCGGGGCTTGGCGGCACGACGGCATGCACGGCATCCAGCACCTGTTCGTATTGGTGCGGCCCTGTGACGGCAAGGATGCGGGGGTGGTGTTCGCGGATATAGTCTGGTTCCGCGCCAAGGCAGCCAGTGACGATGACTTTGCCGTTCTCGGTAAGGGCTTCACCGATGGCATCCAGGGATTCCGCTTTGGCGGAGTCGAGGA
>JAHBAO020000206.1 GCA_018500065.2 Octadecabacter sp.
ACGACTGTCCCTCGTTCCGAACTTCGCGCTCGGTTCATTCCGGGCGCCTTTTTTATGGTGAACAAATCGGTTAAAGAGGCCGCATGTACAGTGATAAGATGCTCAAAGATGTGTTGAAGCGCGCCAAGGTCGTCGCGATTGTTGGTGTGTCCGCAAAACAGGTGCGACCCAGCTATTTTGTTGCGCGGTACTTAAAGCTTAAGGGGTATCGTATTGTGCCGGTGAACCCGGGGTTAGCGGGGCAAGAGCTGTTTGGTGAAACGGTATATGCGACCTTGGCTGATATACCGTTTGATGTTGATTTGGTTGATATTTTCCGCCGACCGGACGCGGTTCCCGCGATTGTGGATGAGGCGTTGGCACGTTGGCCCGATTTACAAACGATCTGGATGCAGCTGGGCGTGGAGCATCGCGAGGCCGCTGAAGTGGCACGGGCACGGGGCGTGACAGTGATTGAAAACCGCTGCCCGAAGATTGAATATCAGCGGTTGTTCGGGGAATTACGGATGGGTGGGTTCGCCACGGGCGTGATTTCGTCCAAGCTGTAGTGTAGCAACGGGGCGCTGCCCCGAACCCCGGGATATTTTCGAAACAAAGGCAAAGTTAAGATCAGTCTTCGATGCGGATGTCGCGCAAAGGGCGTACGCGGCGGATGGATTTTGCGAAAAGCGGGTGGGCTTTGTCGGCTGCAAGCGCGGTTTCGTCTTTGATCTCGGCCATGATGGCGAAGTCCGGATGTGGGCGCAGGGTTTCATCAAGGTTCAAATTACGCAAGACGGTGAAGGTTTCGGCGTGCGGATTGTCCTTCAGAATTCAAAGGCCTGCTTCGGTTTCATCTAGATCATTGGGGTCGATGGCGGAAAAGAAGGCGATGTGGCGGATCATCTGCTGGCTTTTTCGGCGAGGCCGCTTTGATGGGTGCGTTTAGCGAGTTCTGCTTCGATATCATCCAGCGTGACGCCGTGGGCGGCGCACATGACCAACAAGTGGTACATCACATCAGCGGCTTCTGATGTGAGGCGCGCGGTGTCCCCTTTGGTCGCTTCAATGATCGCTTCCACAGCTTCTTCGCCGAATTTTTCGGCGGCTTTGTCTGGAGCGGCGAGCAGTTTCGCTGTCCAGCTTTCGCTAGGGTCAGTATTTGCGCGGTCAGCAATCGTTTTGGCGAGGTCTTTTATAGACATATCAGAGCCTTACTGGGACGCCGGCAGCATCCATATGTGCCTTGGCTTGGGGGATTGTGTAGGTGCCAAAGTGGAAGATCGAGGCAGCGAGAACGGCGGATGCACCGCCTTTGGTGACCCCTTCAACGAGGTGATCAAGCGTGCCGACACCACCAGAGGCAATCACAGGAATGGAAACCGCGTCGGTGATGGCTTTGGTGAGGGGCAGGTTGAAACCTGCCTTGGTGCCGTCGCGATCCATTGAGGTGAGCAGAATTTCCCCAGCACCTTTTGCTTGTGCGGTTAGCGCGAATTCGACGGCGTCGATGCCGGTCGCGCGCCGTCCGCCGTGGGTGAAGATTTCCCAGCGACCGCGCTCAACGGTTTTGGCATCAATCGCGCAGACAATGCATTGGCTGCCAAAGCGCAGGGCGGCTTCGGTTAGTACATCAGGGTCGGCAACAGCGGCGGAGTTGAAGCTGACCTTGTCCGCGCCCGCCAGCAGCAGGTTGCGCACGTCGACATGGGTGCGCACACCGCCACCGATGGTCAGCGGCATAAAGCACGCTTCGGCGGTGCGGGTGGCCAAATCATACATGGTGCCGCGGTTTTCTTCAGTCGCCATGATATCAAGAAAGCACAGCTCATCCGCGCCCATGTCATTGTAGCGGATAGCGGATTCGACTGGGTCGCCCGCGTCAACGATATCAACGAAGTTCACACCTTTGACGACGCGGCCATTGGCGACATCAAGGCAGGGGATGATGCGGGTCTTTAACATAAGATCTACCTAACCTGTCGAAACCGTGAATGGAACTGTTTGTCTGTCGGCATTATCGTCGCAGTACGCATCAAGGAGCATGTAATGAAAACGTGGATTGCAGCAGCGGTATGTGCCGTTTTGGGAACGGGTGGCTGGGCGGATATGATCGTTAAGGACGCCAATGGAACAGTCGCCGAGGCGATGGATCGCCTTGAGGGGGCAGTCACGGGCGCGGGTGCGACAGTGTTTGCGCGGGTGGATCATGGTGCTGGGGCGATGAGTGTGGATATGGAACTGGCCGATGCGCAGTTGTTAATGTTCGGTAACCCGATGCTTGGAACGCCTGTGATGCAACAAGACATCCGCGCCGGCTTGGTTTTGCCGCTGCACGTATTGATTTATGATGACAACGGCACGACGCGCATCACCTATGAAGACATCGACGGCATGGTCGCTGGGTTGGACGTGGATCGTGATGCAGAGGTGTTCACCCGCATTGAAGGCGCGCTGAACAACCTCACGAACGCGGCCGCGGGCCAGTAATCAGCCCTTAAGCAGCGATAGGGCGGTTGATAGGTCAATCGCCCCGTCATAAAGCGCACGGCCAGAGATCGCGCCGGAAATGACGCCTGTGCCCTTCAGCGCAGTCAGGTCAGCCATTGAGGAAACACCACCCGATGCAATCACGGGGATGTTCACAGCGCGGGCAAGTGCCTCGGTTGCTGTGATATTGGGGCCTTTCATCGCACCGTCACGCAGGATGTCGGTGTAAATAATGGCGGAAATGCCGGCGACCTCGAACGATTTGGCCAAATCCGTGACTTGGATATCGGTTTCAGTTGCCCAGCCTTTGGTCGCGACAAACCCGTTGCGTGCGTCCAAGCCCACAGCGACGTGGCCGGGGAACTCTTTGGCGGCTTCGCGCACCAGATCAGGGTTTTCAACGGCCACCGTGCCAAGGATCACACGGGCAAGGCCCTTGTCGATCCATGTCTCAATTGTTTTTAGGTCGCGAATACCACCACCCAGCTGCGCGGGCACGGGGCAGGCCTTGAGGATTGCCTCGACGGGGGCGGCGTTCACGGGTTCGCCTGCAAATGCACCGTTGAGGTCGACGAGGTGTAGCCATTCACAACCCGCATCAACGAATTCCCGCGCTTGTGCGGCGGGATCATCGTTGAAGACGGTGGTTTGGTCCATATCGCCATGCACAAGACGCACGGCTTGCCCGTCTTTGAGGTCGATAGCTGGATAAAGGATCATGGCGGCACCTGTGCTTTGCTTTGGCGCGTTTATGCACGGGCGGGCGGGGGATGCAACGCAAGCTGTCAAACGTGCGCAGTCGGCACGACCCAACGTTACGCTTGCTTGGAATCGCACATCGCGGGCAAGATTTGCGCACTCTCAGGGAGGAGATACTAAAATGAAGACTTTTGCACTTACACTCGCGGCTGTTGTTGGCTTCGCTGGAGCTGCTTTTGCGGACCCGCTTGAAGGCAACTGGCGCACGCCGACGGACGATAACGGAAACTCTGGCATTGTGCAGGTTGCGCCCTGTGGCGCGGCGCTTTGCGGGACACTCGTTCAGGCGTTTGATGGCGCAGGCGCGGCGATGGATTCTGCGAACATTGGCCGTCAGATCATTTTTGATACGACGCCAAGTGGGAATGGTGAATACCGCGGTCAGGTGTGGTCGCCGGATCGCGACAAGACTTATAACTCACGGTTGACTTTGAACGGCAACACCCTGTCCGTTTCCGGTTGTGTTTTGGGTATTTGTCGTGATGGCGGGACGTGGACGCGCAATTAATGTGTCACATTAGCTTTGCCGTATAGGTATCTGATAGCAATGCAAAAGCCGCGCTGAGATTTTGTTTGGCGTGGCTTTTTTATGGCGTCCACTGTAGGAAGTTCGCAATCATCCGCAGACCTGCATCTTGGCTTTTCTCAGGGTGGAACTGTGCGCCAATGATGTTGTCGCGCCCAACGATTGCGGTGATGTCACCTGCATAATCACAATGGGCCAACCGTTGTTTGGGTTCGTTCATAACCATCTGCCATGAGTGGACAAAATAAGCGTGATCACCTGTTTTTATGCCGTCCAACACCGGATGCGGCG
>JAHBAO020000154.1 GCA_018500065.2 Octadecabacter sp.
CAGGTGTGTGACCGTATATAACACTATTATTAAGGATTAATCACCCCACCCTAATCTCGACAAACTGTTCTCTACGCTTGCCGACATCACGCGACGGGCCATTCTTTTGAAACCAACGCAAGGCGAGATAGGTGTGATGCATATGCCCGCCCCCGCGCCGGACAACCATTGCCATACAACGTTTGAAAAGTCCGATACCGGAACGCTGCTGACCCTGCGCATGTCATTGGCGCACACTGTCGAAACCTTAAGTCCAGCCGTTATAACCAGCGGCGGGTTTTTTGTGTGTATTTGAAAAAGTCTTGCCGGAACTTGCGCCGCAAGCGGTTCTCCTCTGGGATAACAAACCGCTTTTCCAGCACCCAAAGCAAAGCCGGAACAAGCGGCAAAGCCACAGGCGCATCCCAACGCAGAATAAAGCCAGCCAAGATCATCACATCACCCAGATAGATCGGGTTGCGCGAGCGTTTGAAAATACCCGATTGGACAAGCTGGTCAGCCTCCAGATGTGGAATAACGGTCGTCTTTTGGCGGCGCATTTCAGTTATGGCCAGAAGCATCAAAATCAACCCGCCACCAATCAAGATTGCTGACAAAAATTGCGTCAAAGGGTGCGCAATGCTGAGGTTCCAAGGCTGACTTTGGCCAAGGAAGTAAGCGGCTACCAAGGTGGTCAACAGCCAAACAGGGGGGATGTCGATCCACTTGAGCGGGGACTTAGTCGGTGCGTTTTCCATATGCAACCACTGACATATGACGTCGCCTTATTCCAGCGCTCACTGACGAATTACCCGCTTAAGCAACCCACAACTAAACAAACGAATACTGCACCATAGCGGCGGCTTTTCCCTCAAAACAGCACGGGCGGGTTTCGCCGAACGCCGCGTGCAAGTCGGCGCACGCCCTGTAAAAGCTGGCAAGAAAAAGGCGAGCCGCCCCGCTTGAGCTGACTATTCTGCTCGCCCGGTACACCAATTAGTACCCTGACGTCGAATTGCGACCACTTACGCATGTAGTCGCCCAACTTGCGCCGCAAACAGACCTCTCCCTCGCCCTTGTTGAACCCAACTTGCGCCACTTCGCTCCGATAGCTCGTGATCAACGAACGAGTTTAGGATCGTAGTATGCCCACCCCCCTAGAGTTAAATTGGTCCGGCGAAGCATCCATCACCACGGCCGGATTCACCCAAAATACCGGGGGCATCAATGTTGGTGTTTCCTATTTTGGACAGGCCAGTGGCACCTCATTTGTTGGGTCCACATCTGACCAGTACGTTGATACGGGCGCGGGTGAAACGTTTTCGTCGAACTCATCCTTGCAACTTGGCGGTGACGGCAACAACGGCCCCCCAGGTGACGAACAAACCTCGACAACGACCATCGACTTTAGCGCCGTCAGTGGATCGGGCTTTAGCAGCGAGGTCGAAAATATTTCGTTCCGGATCAACGATTTCGATACAAACTCTTGGGTCGATGTCGTCACCGTGCGCGCCTATGACGCGAACGGAAACCAGATCAGTGTCGACCTGAACTGGAACGGCAACAGCTATAGCGGTACCGACGTCACACTGACATCCAATGTGGGCAACGGGACTGCTGCAACGCAGACAGGGTCTATCCTCGTCGAGATTGCGGGGCCGGTGTCCTACTTCGAGATTGACTATGACAATAATGAGGCCGGTGGTCAGGCGTTGTGGGTCACTGATGTCCATTTTGACGCTATTTCGCTGGACGGCACGGTTGAGGGCACCAGTGGCGACGACATCATTGATGGCAGCTATTTTCTGGACCCCGACGGCGACAAGGTTGATGCGGGCGATGCTATCCTGACCGGAGACACAGGCGATGATGACCTGATTTATGCCGCCGGTGGGGATGACACCGTGCAGGCGGGCGCGGGGGACGATGTTGTTTACGCAGATGCTTTAGCGTTTGATCCAACGCAGGTGCCATCGGGCAATTCCGGAATCGCGTCCAGCTTTACGTTTGTGAACGCGTCTCCCACCACGGTACAACTGTATTGGATCGACGCATCCGGCACGGCGGTGCCCTATGACGTGGTTTCCCCCGGCGACAACATTGTTCGTACGACATTCACCGACCATAATTGGGTCGTCGTCGATGAAGAGACCGGCCAGTTCCTCGAGTATGTCGGTGCACAGCCCGACAATGCGACCTACACCTTTGATAGCGACGGTAATGACAGTGTCTCCGGTGGTGCCGGCGATGACACTGTTTACCTAGAATACGGCGATGACACCTTTGGCGACTGGTCCACCGAGGACGGCCATGACGTTGTCTATGGCGGCGCGGGCAACGACCAGATCAACGGCGGCAATGGCAACGACACGCTGTTTGGCGGCTCTGGCGATGACACGCTGACGGGCGCATCGGATAATGACACGATGTATGGCGGCACCGGTAACGATGCATTCACAACATCCAGCACGGGTGGCACCGACGTTATCGAAGGTGGCGAAGATGTGGGTGACGGCGATGTTGACACACTGGCATTCACCGACAATTTCGGCCCCGACGGTGTCGACGTGACTATGACGGGCGATGAAGCGGGGAACTACGACTTCCCGACAGACGGCGGTTCCGGCACGTTCAGTGAAATTGAAGCATTCAAGCTCACGGATCAAAACGACGAATTCAACGGCGTTGCGGCAACTGCTGGCAGCACCGTGGATGGCGGCGCTGGCGATGATCTGTTGATCGGTTCTAGCGGCGACGACAGCTTCGAAGGCGCCAGCGGCAACGACACGCTAAACGCCAACGAGGGCGACGACGCGCTTTCGGGCGGCGCGGGTGATGACACGATCTTTGGCGACGAAGGCGAAGACGTGATTGTTGGCGGCTCTGATGAGGATGCGCTGTATGGCGGTGCGGATAATGACACCATTGATGGTGGCACCGGTGACGACACCCTTGAAGGTGGCGACGGCGAGGACACGTTGGTCGGCGGCACAGGGTCTGACACGATTGTCGGCGGCGCGGATCAGGATGTGATCTATGGCGGCGCGGGCGATGTTGTCGACGGATCCAGCAGCGGTGTGGATTATGACACGCTGATCGTCGCGGACGTGGACTACATCGACTATGACACCGACCCGGAAAACGGCACCGTCTATTTTAACGGTGGCGGCAGCCTGACATTCACGGACATCGAAAACGTCGTGGTCAGCGACCATGACGGCACAGTCAGCGGCACCGCTGGCAATGACACGATTGACGCAACCTACGTTGGCGACCCTGATGGTGACCAGATTGATGACACGGACGCGATCCTTGTCGGGCACGAACCTAACGATGATCTGGTCGAAGCTGGCGCGGGCGATGACACAGTCTATTCCGGTGTAGGCGATGACACCGTTTACGGTGGCGCGGACAACGACACGATTGCATCCGGCATCGGTGATGACACCAACTTTGGTGACGCGGGCGATGATGTAATCTTTGGCCAAGGCGGTTCAGATACCTCCTATGGCGGCGATGGCGACGACATCTTGAACGGCGGCACCGAAGCTGACTCGCTTTATGGCGGC
>JAHBAO020000384.1 GCA_018500065.2 Octadecabacter sp.
AGCCCCGCCATTTTCTGCGCAAAGGCGTTGGACATGCGCGATAGGGTATCGCGGTCCACTTTGATGCCGGACATTTCCATTTTCGCCAGCACAGGCACCAATGGGCGTTCCATCGTTTCATAGACGGATGTGACCTGTTTTTTATGCAGTTGGGGTTTCAGGATTTGCCACAGACGCAGCGTGATGTCGGCATCTTCGGCGGCGTATTTCACCGCCTCTGCCACATCAACGCGGTCAAACGTAATCGCTGATTTACCAGTGCCCAGCAAGGGCTTGATCGGGATCGGCGTGTGGCCAAGATAGGTTTCAGACAACACGTCCATGCTATGCCGGTGCGTGCCAGCGTTCATCGCGTAGGACATCAGCATGGTGTCGTCGATGGGGGCCGCGTTGATGTTCAGCCTCGCGAAAATCTTGCAGTCATACTTTGCGTTCTGGAAAACTTTGAGGATGCTGTCGTCTTCGAGCATCGGCTTCAGAATGGCGAGACATTCTTCGAAACCCATCTGATCCTTGGCCAGTTCATCATTGCCAAACAGATCATCCGCCGCGCCGCCTTTGTGGGTCAACGGGATGTAACAGGCCTCACCCGCTTCAACGCACAGGGACACCCCCACGAGGTCTGCGGTCATTTCATTCAGGCCCGTGGTTTCGGTGTCCACCGCGACATAGCCGCGGGCGTAAATACGCGCGATCCATGCCTCAAGCGCGGCTCTGTCCTTCACCCATTCATACTTTTCAGCGTCAAAGGGCGGCTGTTCCGGCGCATCCTGAGGGACATCGACAGTAGTCTCCTCAATCACCGGCGCCGCAACGCCCAGCTTTTCGGAAATACGTTTTACAATCGTGCGGAATTCCATCTGCGCGAGGAATTCAAGCAGCACGTCAGGCTCAGGATCGCGCACTTCGAGGTCATCCAAGCTGAACGGCAGGTCCATCTTATCATCCAGCGTCACCAGCCGCTTGGACAGCTCAATCTGGGCGCGATTGTCGATCAGCGTTTGGCGACGCTTGGGCTGCTTGATTTCCTCAGCACGGTCCAGCAGCGATTCCAGATCGCCATATTCATTGATCAACAATGCGGCCGTTTTGATGCCGATTCCGGGCGCACCCGGGACGTTATCAACGCTGTCGCCTGCCAACGCCTGCACATCAATCACACGGTTCGGCGCGACTCCGAACTTTTCCTGCACGCCGTCTGAATCGATAATTTTATTGCCCTTCATGGCATCCATCATCACCACGCCACCGCCGACCAATTGCATCAGGTCTTTGTCGCTAGAGATAATCGTACACATGCCACCAGCAGCGTCCGCTTGGCGGGCAAGGGTCGCGATGATGTCGTCTGCCTCAAAGCCTTCGATCTCTTCGCAGGCAATATTGAACGCACGGGTGGCGTCGCGGGTCAGGGGCATTTGCGGGCGCAGGTCTTCAGGCATGGCCTCGCGGTTGGCTTTGTATTGGTCATACATTTCGTTGCGAAACGTGTGGCTGCCTTTGTCGAAAATCACCGCGACATGGGTGACATCGCCGCCGACGTTCCCCTCAACATAGCGTTGCAACATGTTGCAGAACCCCGACACCGCGCCTATCGGCAGCCCGTCAGATTTCCGCGTCAGTGGCGGCAACGCGTGATAGGCGCGAAAGATAAATGCCGATCCGTCGATCAGATGTAGATGACAACCTTTGCCAAACGCCATGTGCCGCACTCCCCATTAGATAACCTTGGTAGCCTTGCGGCGTGTAAGGTTCAATCGCTCAAGCGGTGACGACAGGTCTTATGCGCGCGCGAACCGGTGGCTGCAGACAATCAAAGCAGCGCCAGCACCAATAAAAATCAGCACCAACCCCGCAACCCAAAGCGCAACACCACCTGCACCCAGATTGCCGACATCCAAAAAGAAATAGGGATAAACCCCGTCAACCGCCCCGCGCCCGATCGCGTAGATTGAATAGATGATGGGAAATGCGCTCCAGATCAGCAGATCACGCCACGCAAGACGCGCCTTTGGCAGCGCAAAAAACCACAACCCGATGAACGCAATCGGGATGATCGTGTGCAGCATCCCGTTCACCGCCCAGTCCAACCCAACCCGCGGAACATCACCCGCCAGAAGTGCATGAAACACACCAGCCACAAGCGCGATCGCCATCGCCAGACCTGCGGCCAACCATTGCGGCGGTACGCGCCCCAAAGCGATCGCTCCGCTCGCCACACCAATCAGGGTATTCACCCAAATCGTAAAATATCGAACGTCATTCCAAACGGCACCTAAAGCCGAAATATCCTTTTCCTGCATCGTCATACCGAAACGCGCGATCAGCGTCACAGCAACGGCCAGCGCAAGACCTGCCGCAAACAGGCGTAGCGTTTGCATCAGTCCGCGGCGTCGCCGTGTACGAATTTGCAATCACAGTACGGGCATTCGACCCAGCCCTGTTTCTTGGAAATTTGCAGCCAGACTCGCGGATGGCCCAATGCGCCTTCACCGCCATCACAGGCAATCCGCCATTCATTGACGATCTTGGTTTCTGGCGCTGTGGTGCTCATGCAATTGCCTCTGGGCTGGGGGCACGTTAGGTGCCACATCTAAACGGTATCGAACGCGACCTATATTAGCGAACCCTACCGTACGAACAAGATGGGAAAGCACTCAATGTCCGAGAATGCCTTGGAAATCACGGGTCTGCGCAAGACCTATGCCGCCAGCAAACGCAGCCCCGCGAAAGAAGCCTTAACAGGTGTCGATCTTACCGTGCCACGCGGGTCGATTTTCGGGCTTTTGGGGCCGAACGGGGCGGGCAAATCGACCATTATCAACATCCTCGCAGGATTGGTGACCAAAACCTCGGGTAACGTACGGATTTGGGGCTTTGATCAAGACGAAAACCCGCGTCAATCTCGCGCTGCGATTGGCATTATGCCGCAAGAACCCAACCTTGATCCGTTCTTTACGCCACGTGGATCACTGGATGTTCAAGCGGGGCTTTATGGCGTCCCAAAATCGCAACGCCGCACCGAAGAACTGCTGGAACTCACCGGCCTCACAGACAAAGCCGAAGCCTACGCGCGCTCCCTGTCAGGCGGCATGCGGCGGCGCCTTTTACTTGGCAAAGCACTGGTCCACTCACCGCAAATCCTCGTGCTGGATGAACCAACAGCAGGCGTCGACATTGAGCTGCGCAATATGCTCTGGCAACACGTGCGCCGCCTCAATGATGACGGCATGACCATCATCCTCACCACGCACTACTTGGAAGAAGCCGAACAGATGTGCGACCAGATCGCCATCATAAATCACGGCGCGGTCATCGCGAACGACACGACTGCAAACCTGCTCGGGCAGCTGGATGCCAAAACGATGGTGATTACACCGGACGCGCCAACGAACTTGCCAAGCAAACTACCCCAAGGCGTGGAAGGGCAAACACGCAGCAATGGCTCACTCGCCTTTACGTACAACACATCCCGTATCCGCGCGGACGAAATCCTCTCCCTCGTTCACGCTTCAGGAATAACCATCAAAGACGTGCGCACCGAAGACCCCGACCTCGAAGATGTGTTCCTCAACCTGACACGGGCGTAACACCTAGCTTCTTTTGTTCTTAAATACCTGCCCCGCAGGGCCGCCAAAATTTCTAATTTTGGCCCCCGCTCGCGGCACGCGCAGACCGGTCGTCACTGCGCCAACATACGCCCCAAATTACGCCCGCCAAGGATATGCATGTGGTAGTGCGGAACTTCCTGAACACCGTGTTCACGCGTGTTGGCAACCGCGCGGAAACCGTCCTGCACGCCTTCCAGACGGCACACCTCGGCAACCGCCTGCATAAACGCCACCTGTTCCTCGGCTGACGCATCACGCGCAAAATGATCCAAGGACATGTATGGCCCCTTGGGGATCACCAAGACATGCACGGGGGCTTGTGGGTACACATCACGAAACGCCAAAGCATGATCGTTTTCAAACCCGGTCTGGTTCGATATTTCGCCGCGCAGGATTTTGGCAAAAATGTTCTGGTCATCATAAACGAAGTCCACGGGCTTTTCTCCTTAGTCGGCAAATAAATAGGGGGTCTGGGCGATGCTGCGCCCGACATCCTCAGAGACGCTCAAAAACTCGCAAATCGGGGGCGTGTTTTCATCGGGGCTGGCCAGTTCGCGCAGGCGCAAATGGTTTTCGAAATCGGCATCGCGGATACGGTCGCTTTCATAGACCACGTCATAACGGATCGTCGGCAACAGCCGCTGCATTGTTTCATCGGCCGTCTGCTCACCCGCCAGCCCGACGCGTTTGGCGTGGCCAACAAGGTATTCGTCGGTGAAATCACACTCCAGTTCCAACAGACGGGTCGTGGATCGGTCACTGAAGAAATCTTGCATCAAATCGAGATTGGCCGTGTCCAGACAGATGATCAAACGGTCCGTCTCAAAGTAGTCAAACAACATCCGCATCAACGCACGGCGGTGGCGCGTGCGTTTGCCCAGCGTGCGTTGGATACCGCCCAAATCGGGCAAG